>NZ_DAMBSA010000027.1:0-21042 GCF_032054795.1 Pantoea sp. CTOTU49201 | reverse complement strand
CGCACTAATACGCTCAATCTCAGCTCGCCAGCCCCAACAGTGATGGATGAGGTTTATCAAGAGTTCACCATGCAGTTGGCATCCTGGGATACGCGTCGTGATTTCTGGCAGCAGACTGAATACTTCAAAAGTCGCAAAAGCGGTAACGCGCACAACGATGCGGCGCTGCTTGATGATTTGATCACCAACATCCAGTTCACGGCTGCCGATCCGGCGCGCAATATCTTAGATAACATCAAGCTGGTCGCCGAAACCGCCAGCGATGCCAACAATCTGCTGCGTCAATACATTGCTTATGCCAGCGAACGTGCGGCGCGTCATCTGAATGCGGAACTGAAAGGTGCCTGGCAGGCGCGCAGCGTGCAGCTGGCGTCGCAGGTGAATCGCCAGCAGGAAGTGGCGCAGTCGGTATTTGAACGTCAACGCCAGCGCATCGAGCAGGCGCTGAAAGTGGCGAGCGAGCAGGGCATCAAAGAGAACCGCGCACCGGCAACCGGCGAGGCGCTGCCAGACAGCGATCGTTTCCTGCTCGGGCAGCAAATGCTGCAGGCGCAACTCGACACTTTACAAGCCAGCGGACCTGCTTACGATTTAAGCTATGATCAAAATAAAGCGATGCTGAGTACGCTGCAGGCCGGGCCGCGTCTGGATAAACAATTCCAGACTTACCGCTACTTGCGCACCCCGGAAGAGCCGGTGTCGCGTGATAGTCCGCGCCGCCTGTTTATGATGATCATGTGGGGCGTGATTGGCGCGCTGGTCGGTGCGGGAGTGGCGCTGGTGCGTCGTCCGCGTTCAACGTTAGCAACGAGCCATTAAGAGAAGCCACGTGAAAGTTCTGACGGTATTTGGCACGCGTCCTGAAGCGATCAAAATGGCTCCGCTGGTGCAGGCGCTGGCGCAGGATGCTGCGTTCGAGTCGCGCTTATGCGTCACCGCACAGCATCGTGAAATGCTCGATCAGGTGCTGCGTTTGTTCCAACTGCAGCCTGATTATGATCTGAATATCATGCGCCCGGAACAAGGGCTGACGGAGATCACCAGCCGCATTCTGCAGGGTATGAAGACCGTTTTGGCCGATTTCCAGCCGGATGTGGTGTTAGTGCACGGCGATACCACCACCACGTTTGCGGCGAGCCTGGCGGCGTTTTATCACCAGATTCCGGTCGGCCATGTGGAAGCGGGTTTACGTACCGGTAATCTAATGTCGCCGTGGCCCGAAGAGGCCAATCGCACGCTTACCGGCCATCTCGCCAGCTATCACTTCACGCCCACGCAAAATTCGCGGCAAAACCTGCTGCGTGAGAATCTGCCGGATGCGCGCATTTTCGTCACTGGCAACACGGTGATTGATGCGCTGCTTTGGGTGCGTGACCGCGTGCTGGACGATGCCGATCTCAATGCGCGACTCGCCGCGCGTTATCCGTTCCTCGATGCCGACAAAAAGCTGATTCTGGTCACGGGTCATCGCCGCGAAAGTTTTGGCGACGGCTTCGAACGCATTTGCAGTGCGCTGGCGCAAATCGCGCGTCAGCATCCGCAGGTGCAAATTGTCTATCCTGTGCACCTCAATCCCAACGTCAGCGAGCCGGTTAATCGCATTCTCAGCGGCATCGAAAACATCATCCTGATTGAGCCGCAAGAGTATCTGCCGTTTGTCTGGCTGATGAATCGCTCATGGCTGATTCTTACCGATTCCGGCGGCATTCAGGAAGAAGCTCCATCGCTGGGTAAACCGGTGCTGGTGATGCGCGACACCACCGAGCGTCCGGAAGCGGTGGACGCAGGCACGGTGAAACTGGTCGGCACGGATATCAGTAAAATTGTCGCTGCAGTCAGCCTGCTGTTGCAGGACGATGAAGCCTGGCAGGCAATGAGCCGCGCGCACAATCCGTATGGCGATGGTCATGCCTGCGCGCGCATCTTGCAGGCCCTAAAACAACACAGAGTCTAACCATGCGTTTTGAAACCATTTCCGTTATCGGACTGGGCTACATTGGGCTGCCAACGGCGGCCGTTTTTGCCTCAAAGGGAAAGAAAGTCGTTGGTGTGGATATTAATGTCCGCGCCGTCGAAACCATCAATCGCGGCGATATCCATATCGTGGAACCCGAGCTGGGTGATGTGGTGCGCGAAGCGGTGCGAGCCGGTTATCTGCGTGCCACCAAGCAGGCCGAAGCCGCCGATGCGTTCCTGATCGCCGTGCCCACGCCGTTTATCGCCGACCATCAGCCAGATCTCAGCTATGTGCAGGCTGCGGCGCTGTCGATTGCACCAGTATTAAAAGCGGGCGACCTGGTGATCCTCGAATCCACGTCGCCGGTGGGCGCCACCGAGCAAATGGCGGAATGGCTGGCGGCGGCGCGTCCCGATCTGCGTTTCCCGCAGCACGGTGATGCGTGCGATGTGTTTATCGCTTACTGCCCGGAGCGCGTGTTGCCCGGCAAAGTGATGGTCGAACTGCTGGAAAACGATCGTGTGATTGGTGGCATGACGCCAGCCTGCTCCGCACGCGCCAGCGAGCTGTATCGCATTTTCCTGCGCGGCGCGTGTGTGGAGACCAATGCGCGCACCGCTGAGATGTGCAAACTGACAGAAAACAGCTTCCGCGATGTGAACATCGCCTTTGCTAATGAGCTGTCGCTGATTTGCGCCGAGCAGGGCATCAACGTGTGGGAGCTGATTGCGCTGGCGAATCGCCATCCGCGCGTCAACATCCTGCAACCTGGACCGGGCGTTGGCGGGCACTGTATCGCTGTTGATCCGTGGTTTATCGTGGCGCAAAACCCCGAGCAGGCGCGACTGATTCGCACCGCGCGCGAAGTGAATGACGCCAAACCAGGCTGGGTGCTGGATCAGGTAAAACAGGCGTTAGCAGAGTGCCTTACTGCCAGCGGTAAACGCGCCAGCGATGTCACCATTGCCTGCTTTGGTCTGGCCTTCAAACCGAATATTGATGACCTGCGCGAAAGCCCGGCGATGAGCGTCGCGCATCGGATTGCCGAATGGCACAGCGGCAAAACCTGGGTAGTTGAGCCGCATGTAAAAGACATTCCGCAACGTCTGGCGCACGAAGCCACGCTGGTTGCCACTGACGTAGCGCTGCAGCAGGCGGATATTCTGGTTATGCTGGTTGATCACGCCCAGTTCCGCGCGATTGATGCGGCACCGATTGCCCAGCCGTGGATTGTTGATACCAAAGGCGTCTGGCGATGAAACAGTTTCTGGTCACCGGCGGAGCAGGTTTTATCGGTTCGGCGCTGGTGCGCTTTCTGATTGAAAACACCGATCACCGCGTAGTGGTGGTCGATAAATTGAGCTATGCCGGCAATCTGGCGTCGCTGGCGCCGGTGCAACAGGATGCGCGTTTTGCCTTTGAGCAGGTGGATATTTGCCATCGCGCCGAGCTGGATCGCGTTATGGCGCAGTATCAGCCGGATTGCATTATGCACCTGGCGGCGGAAAGCCATGTTGACCGTTCGATCGATGGGCCAATCGCCTTCGTCGAAACCAATATTGTCGGCACCTATCAGCTGCTGGAAGCGGCGCGTCATTACTGGAATGGCATGGCAGATGAGCGCAAAAAAGGCTTCATTCTGCATCATATCTCCACTGATGAAGTGTTTGGTGACCTGCACGGTAGCGACAATTTCTTTACCGAAACCACGCCGTATGCGCCGAGCAGCCCCTATTCCGCGACCAAAGCCAGCAGCGATCACCTTGTGCGCGCCTGGCTGCGCACCTACGGTTTGCCGGTCATCATCACCAACTGTTCCAACAATTACGGTCCGTATCATTTCCCTGAAAAGCTGATCCCGCTCACTATCATCAATGCGCTGGCGGGTAAATCGCTGCCGGTGTATGGCAACGGCAGTCAGATACGCGACTGGCTGTATGTAGAGGATCACGCGCGGGCGCTGTATAGCGTGGTGAGCAGCGGCAAAGTGGGGGAAACCTACAATATTGGTGGCCACAATGAACGACGTAATCTTGAGGTAGTGGAAACGCTGTGCGATCTGCTGGATGAACTGGCACCGCAGCAGCGTGCGCCGCATCTGGCTCGTTATCGTGACCTGATTGCCTTTGTTACCGATCGTCCCGGCCACGATCAGCGCTACGCCATTGATGCCAGTAAAATCGCGCGCGAGCTGGGTTGGACGCCGCAGGAAACTTTTGAGAGCGGTATCCGCAAAACGGTGCAGTGGTATCTGGCCAATCCGCAATGGTGGCAGTCGATTCTTAACGGCAGCTATCGTGGCGAGCGTTTAGGCTTAGCCACGCCGCGCTGAAACCCATGATGAAGGAGCCGCGATGAAAGGCATCATTTTAGCCGGTGGTTCGGGTACGCGTTTGCATCCGATTACTCGCGCCATCTCGAAACAGCTGTTGCCGGTGTACGACAAGCCGATGATTTACTATCCGCTGTCGGTACTGATGCTGGCAGGGATCCGTGAAATCCTGATCATCACCACGCCGGAAGATCGTGCACACTTTGAACGCCTGCTGGGCGACGGCAGTGAATTCGGTTTGCAGTTGGCCTATGCCGAGCAGCCGAGCCCGGATGGGTTGGCGCAGGCGTTTATTATTGGTGAATCCTTTATCGGCGATGATCACTGTTGCCTGGTGCTGGGTGACAATCTTTATTTCGGCCAGGGATTCAGCCCCAAACTGAAGAAAGTGGCCGCGCGCAGCAGCGGCGCGACCGTTTTTGCCTATCAGGTGATGGATCCGGAACGTTTTGGCGTGGTGGAGTTTGATGACGACTTCAACGCGCTCTCCATTGAAGAGAAACCGCAGCAGCCGAAATCGCGCTGGGCGGTAACCGGCCTCTATTTTTACGATAACCGCGTGGTGGAGTTTGCCAAACAGGTGAAACCTTCCGAGCGGGGTGAGCTGGAAATCACCGCCATCAACCAGATGTATCTCGATCAAGGTGAGCTTTCGGTGGAGTTGCTGGGGCGCGGATTTGCCTGGCTGGATACCGGCACGCACGACAGCCTGATTGAGGCGAGTATGTTTGTGCAGACGGTGGAAAAACGTCAGGGCTTTAAAATTGCCTGCCTGGAAGAGATTGCGTGGCGTAACGGCTGGCTGAGCGATGCCCAGCTTTTAGCCGCCGCTCAGGCGCTAACCAAAACCGGCTACGGCCAGTATCTGCTGGATGTTCACAATGCCCGTCCGCGTCAATATTGATCCCCTTAAATGGGAAAATGACTTCTTCGGTCAGAACAGCGCACGCTTGTCGCTGGATGGCGATCTGCCGCTGGCCGAGGCGCTTCAGCAGCCGTATGCGCTGTGGCAGATGAAGGTGCCCGCTGAACGGGTTGATGCCATTGATGCATTGAGTCAGCACGGTTTTCAGTTGGTGGAAGGCGAAGCCGATCTTTCCCTCAGCATCAAACATACTGAGCGGCAAGTTGGCGTGCGCATCGCACGGGAAGCGCAAATCCCGGCGCTGCGTGAAGCCGCTGCACAGGCGTTTAGCCAGAGTCGTTTCCGCGCGCCGTGGTTTGCGGCGGAGGACAGCGGACGTTTTTACGCGCAGTGGATTGAAAATGCGGTGCGCGGCACCTTCGATAATCAATGTCTGGTGGCCTGCGATGAGCAGGGCGCGCTGCAAGGTTTTGTCTCGATGCGCGAAGCTGACGGCGAAATGCGCATCGGTTTGCTGGCGGTATTGCCTGGCGTACAAGGCTGCGGCGTTGGCCAGCGCTTATTGCTCGCTGCCGCCGACTGGGGCCGCGTGCGTCAGCTAACACATCTGCGCGTGGCGACTCAGCTCAGCAATCTCACGGCTATGCGCCTCTATTTACGTAGCGGTGCGCGGCTGGAAAGCACCGCTTACTGGTTCTACAGGAAAGCCTCATGATCCCATTTAATGCGCCGCCGATTGTCGGCAGCGAAGTTGAATATATGCAGTCGGCGATGGCCAGCGGCAAGCTGTGCGGCGATGGCGGCTTTACTCGCCGCTGTCAGCAGTGGATGGAGCAACATTTCGGCAGCAAGAAAGTGCTGCTGACGCCATCTTGCACCGCGTCGCTGGAGATGGCGGCGCTGCTGATTGATCTGCAGCCTGGCGATGAAGTGATCATGCCGAGCTACACCTTCGTCTCCACCGCCAACGCCTTTGTGCTGCGCGGCGCGACCATTGTGTTTGTCGACGTGCGTCCCGATACGTTGAATATCGATGAAACGCTGATTGAAGCGGCGATCACGCCGAAAACCCGCGCCATCGTGCCAGTACATTACGCGGGCGTGGCCTGCGAGATGGACAGCATCATGGCGCTGGCGGCGAAGCATAAACTCTATGTTATCGAGGATGCCGCGCAAGGCGTGATGTCGCAGTACAAAGGACGCGCGCTCGGCACCATTGGTCACATTGGCTGCTTTAGCTTTCACGAAACCAAAAATTACACCGCTGGCGGCGAAGGCGGTGCAACGCTAATTAATGACGCGAAGCTGGTGGAGCGAGCCGAGATCATTCGTGAAAAAGGCACTAATCGCAGCCAGTTTTTCCGTGGTCAGGTGGATAAATATACCTGGCGCGATATTGGCTCCAGCTATTTGATGGCGGATCTGCAAGCGGCCTATTTGTGGGCGCAGCTGGAAGCGGCGGAGCAGATTAATCAGCAGCGCCTGCGTTTGTGGCAGCGCTACTACGACGCGCTACAGCCGCTGGCGGCAGCAGGTCGTATTGAGCTGCCGGTGGTGCCAAAAAATTGCCGCCACAATGCACATATGTTCTACATCAAGTTGCGCGACAGCGACGATCGTCAGGCGCTGATCAGCTGGATGAAAGAGGCGGAAATCCTCACGGTGTTCCACTACATTCCGCTGCACTCGTCGCCAGCGGGTGAACGTTTTGGCCGCTTCCACGGTGATGATGCCTTTACCACGCTTGAAAGCGAGCGCCTGCTGCGTCTGCCGCTGTTTTACAACTTATCGGATAACAACCAGCGCACGGTGATCAGTTCGCTGCTGAGTTTCTTTGCCTGATGTCATTAGCAAAAGCTTCAGTCTGGACCGCTTCTTCGACGCTGGTAAAAATCGTTGCTGGCTTGCTGGTGGTGAAACTGCTGGCGGTGAGCTTCGGGCCGGAAGGGATCGGGCAAGCCGGTAACTTCCGTCAGTTGATCACCGTACTCGGCGTGCTGGCGGGCGCGGGCATCTTTAACGGCGTCACTACGTTAGTCGCGCAACATCAGCAGCAGCCACAGCAGTTACGCGCGGTCACCGGCACGGCTTCGGCGATTGTGCTCGGCTTTTCAACGCTGCTGGCGTTGGTGTTTTTGCTGGCGGCAACGCCGATCAGCATGGCGCTGTTTGGCCATGCTGAATATGCAAACGTGGTGCGCATTGTCGCCTTTCTGCAACTCGGCATTGCCTGGGCCAACCTGACGCTAGCGTTGCTGAAAGGCTTTCGCGATGCGCGCGGTAATGCGCTGGCGTTGATTGCCGGAAGTGTAATTGGCGTGATGGGTTATGTGCTGTGCTGGTGGCTGGGCGGCTATGCCGGTGCGTTAGTGGGATTGGCGCTGGTACCGGCGCTACTGGTTTTTCCGGCATTGCTGATGCTGCGTCGCCATCGCGATCAGTTGCCGCTGAGCTGGCTGATGCCAAGCTGGCATCCCGAACTGGCGCGCAATCTGGCGAAGTTTACGCTGATGGCGCTAATCACCTCGTTCACCTTGCCGGTGGCGTGGGTGATGATGCGAAATCTGCTGGCCGAGCAACAAGGCTGGGCGCAGGTGGGTTTATGGCAAGGCGTTACCAGTATTTCCGATGCTTATCTGCAATTTATCACCGCCACCTTTAGTGTGTGGCTGCTGCCCACGCTGGCGCGGCTGGAGCAGAAGCCGCAAATCGCCCGTGAGATTGGGCGTGCGCTGCGCTTTGTATTACCTGCCGTGGCGGCAGCCAGTTTCTGCGTATGGCTGCTGCGAGATGTTGCTATCTGGCTGCTGTTTTCGCCGCAGTTCAGCGCGATGCGTGACCTTTTCGTCTGGCAGTTGTGCGGAGATGTGTTTAAAGTCGGTGCCTATGTTTTCGGGTATCTGGTGATCGCCAAAGCGTCGCTGCGTTTCTATATTCTGACGGAAATCAGCCAGTTTGCGCTGCTGACCGGCTTTTCCCATTGGCTGATTCCGCTGCACGGAACTGCCGGGGCCGCGCAGGCTTACATGGCAACCTACGTTCTCTATTTCGCCCTGTGTTGTGGCGCCTTCATGATTTATTGCCGGAAAAAATGACGACTTTTCACGTATTGGGATCGGATATCCCGCATCACAATCATACGGTGCTGCGCTTCTTTAATGACGTGATGAGCGCCGAGCTACCTGGCGATGCACCACGTAAATTTATGGTGGTTTCCAGCGCGCCCGAGACGCTGCATGCGTATAGCTCATTGCAGATTGAAACCTTTGCCAGCAAGCGTGCACTGGCGCAAGCGGTGATAGCGCGTGCCGCCGATCGCTCGCAGCGCTTCTTCTTTCACGGCCAGTTTAATCCCAGCATTTGGATAGCCTTATTGAGCGGCAAACTGCGCCGTCAGCAGGCGTTTTGGCACGTATGGGGCGCGGATCTCTATGAAGAAGGGCGCGGCCTCAAGTATCAGCTGTTTTATCTGCTGCGCAGAATGGCGCAAGGGCGCGTGGCGCGCGTGTTTGCGACGCGGGGTGATTTGCACCATTTTCAACAGCGCCATCCGCGCGTTCCCGCTTCGCTGCTCTATTTCCCGACGCGTATGCCGGATGTGGCGCCGCCCGCGTCGGTGGAAAGTCCCGATTTCACTATTCTGCTCGGCAATTCGGGCGATCGCAGTAATCGCCACATTGCCGGTTTGGAGGCGATTCGCGCGCAGTTTGGCGAACAGGTAAAAATCGTCGTGCCGCTCGGTTATCCGCAAAATAATCACGCTTACATCGAAGAGATTGCCGCTGCCGCACAGCGCCTGTTCCCGGCAGGGCAAGTGACGTTGCTGCGCGACAAAATCGACTTTGATGCCTATCTGACATTGCTTAGCCGCTGCCAGCTCGGCTATTTTATGTTCGAGCGCCAGCAAGGCATTGGTACGCTATGCCTGCTGATTCAGGCCAATATTCCGTTTGTGCTGAACCGCAAAAATCCGTTCTGGCGCGATCTCAGCGAGCAAGGCTTGCCGGTGCTGTTTAGTGAAGATGCGCTGGATGCGGCCAGCGTGGCCGAAGCGCAACGACAATTAGCGCAATGTGATCACGCATCGATTGCCTTTTTTGCCCCTGGCTATCTGGCAGGCTGGCGCGACGCGCTAACCCTGAGTGAAAGGGAGAGAACATGAGCCTGATGCAGTTTAGTGGTCTGCTGGTGGTTTATCTGTTTTCGCTGGGTTTCATTCTGACCCTAACCTGGCGGGAATTTAAGCGGGTGCGTTTCAACTTCCACCTGTTCTTCACCATTCTCTTTTTGCTGACCTTCTATTTCGGCTTCCCGCTGACCAGCGTGCTGGTGTTCCGCTTTAACGTGGCGGTGGTGCCGCCGGAATATCTGCTGCAGGCGCTGCTGGCCGCTACCAGCTTTTATGCCATCTATTACGTCAGCTACAAAGTGCGGCTACGGCCGGCCAATGCGCCTGCGCGTAAGCCCTGGCTGCAGATGAATCGGGTTGAAACCAATCTGACCTGTTTGCTGCTAGCGTTGGTAGCGATTGGCACCGTGACGGTGTTCTTTATGCACAACGGCCTGCTGCTGTTCCGGCTTTCGGCTTACAACCAGATTTTCTCCAGTGAAGTATCCGGCGTGGCGCTCAAACGCTTCTTCTACTTCTTTATTCCGGCGATGCTGATTCGCTACTTCCTCAAGCCAACCCAGCGTCAGTGGCTGTGGTTTTTGCTGGTGTCGGTGGCATTTGGCTTGCTGACATATGCGCTGGTGGGCGGCACGCGCGCCAATATCATCATCGCTTTCGCGCTGTTCCTGTTCATTGGTATTACACGCGGCTGGATCACGCTGTGGATGCTGGTCGGCGCCGGTGTGATGGCAATCGGCGGCATGTTCTGGCTGGCGCTGCGTCGCTATAACCTCGACGTGGTCGGCGATGAGGCGTTTTACACCTTCCTTTATCTGACGCGCGATACCTTCTCGCCGTGGGAAAATCTGGCGCTGTTACTGCAAAACTACGACAAGATCGATTTTCAGGGCCTGGCACCGATTTGGCGCGATTTCTACGTGTTCATTCCCAGCTGGATGTGGCCGGGACGTCCAGCAGCCATTCTCAACAGCGCCAACTACTTTACCTGGGAAGTGCTGAACAACCATTCCGGGTTGGCGATCTCGCCGACGCTGTTGGGTTCTCTGGTAGTGATGGGCGGCGTGTGGTTTATCCCAATCGGTGCGGTGGCTGTCGGCCTGCTGATGAAAGGATTCGATAACCTTTATCTCTATGGTCGCGATACCAGCAATCGCTACAGCGGGGCGATTTTGCAGAGTTTCTGCTTCGGCGCGGTGTTTAATATGATCGTGCTGGCGCGTGAAGGGCTGGATGCTTTCGGCTCGCGCGTGGTGTTCTTTTGTTTGATTTTTGCGGCCTGCATGTGGGCGGCTAAATTGCTTTACTGGCTGTTGGCGCGCGCGGGATTAATTCGTCCGCGCAGCGAGCCGGTTTTACACAGCCCTTCTTAACCTCTGGGCACAACGGGAAATTCATACCATGGAAACCGATAAGCCGCGCTATAGCCTGCGCGGAGTCGATCTTCACGCCTTCAACGATATGGCAAGCTTTCTGCGCTTTCTGCTGCCCGAGGGCAAACCTCGTTACGGCACGCTGGTGGCGATGAATGCCGAGAAAATGCTGACACTGGAAGAAGATGCGCAGCTACGCGCACTGATTGCTGAGGCAGAGTTCAAATATCCTGATGGCATCAGCATCGTCCGTTCGCTGCGTAAGAAGTATCCCCAGCTGCAGGTGAACCGCATCGCGGGCGCGGATCTGTGGGAAGCACTGATGGAGAGCGCGGGACGCAGCGGCATTCCGGTGTTTCTGATTGGTGGGCGTCAAGCTGTGCTGCAGGAAACCTGCGACAAGCTGCGGCGGCAGTGGAATGTGAATATCGTTGGCAGCCAGGATGGCTACTTTGCGCCTGAAGCACGCGACGCGCTGTTTGCACGTATTGCCGCAAGCGGTGCGCAGATTGTCACGGTGGCGCAAGGTTCGCCGCGCCAGGAGCTATTGATGCGTGATTGCCGCGCACATTGGCCGCATGCGCTTTATATGGGCGTCGGTGGCACTTACGATGTTTTTACCGGGCACGTTAAGCGCGCGCCCGTTTGGTGGCAAAAATCCGGGCTGGAATGGCTTTATCGTCTCATTCGGCAGCCTTCGCGTCTGCGTCGCCAATTAAAGCTGCTGAAATATTTGCGCTACCATTGGCGCGGCGATCTCTGAAATTGCTGGTTTTTCCAGCAAAAATACGAGGGTAAGCACCTCAAACTGCTGTAATTATCGATGGAATGCACAAAGCGTAATCAAACGCGTTTTTTTTCTAAAAAAGGGCTGGACAGCATGAGGTCAAGCCCGTAGTATGCCCATCCGCAACGGCGCTACGCGCCCGTAGCTCAGCTGGATAGAGCGCTGCCCTCCGGAGGCAGAGGTCTCAGGTTCGAATCCTGTCGGGCGCGCCATTTAGTTTGTGCGCAAGAGCTTCGGTGGTTGGTTAGACCGCGTTATGCAGTGAATTTTAGTAAGCGAGACATGCTTACGCACCAGAATTATGGTGGCTATAGCTCAGTTGGTAGAGCCCTGGATTGTGATTCCAGTTGTCGTGGGTTCGAGTCCCATTAGCCACCCCAGATTTTGCTCGGTCACGCGATGGTGGCGGAATTGGTAGACGCGCTAGCTTCAGGTGTTAGTGTTCTTACGGACGTGAGGGTTCAAGTCCCTCCCTTCGCACCAGGCAAAATTACGCAGTAGCGTTAAAGAAGTAAAAATCGGCGAGTAGCGCAGCTTGGTAGCGCAACTGGTTTGGGACCAGTGGGTCGGAGGTTCGAATCCTCTCTCGCCGACCATATTCGAAAAGCCTGCTTGAAAAAGCAGGCTTTTTTCGTTTGTACTCACCTTTCGAGTTCTCCACTCATCCCATCATTTCCTTAAAGCGTTATTCTGCACATTGTCGCTATTTAGATACATATAACTCACTGATTTATAATGGCATGACAATTCCTTGTATAGCTTGTCGTTTTGCGGAGACAGCTTTTGGGTTATGCGTCGTGATTTACAGACAGTGGCTCACACCTGGATCGTTGGGTGGGTTGTATCCTGTTGATATAAAATAACTTATTGCGTTAACTGCAACTTTGGCACGTCTTATGCAATAATCTCTCTGTAGATGCTCATTCCACCTCTTATGTTTGCTGATGCTACATAAACCTGGGAATGATGCAGAGCCCCTTACGGCATCCGTTGTCCAGCCTGGCAGTAATTGCGCACGCTTTACTGCAGTAAGAAGGACATTACGTTGAGTCGGATGCCATCAGTTGTCTAACGACCTGATCTTACACCTGCTTATGGCAGGTGTTTTTTTGTCTTCAATTTGGCGAAGGGTAGCTTCGGCTACTGACCGCAATGGTCAGTTAAGCCGCTTCCGGTTTTGCGATGAGTTCACTGGTCACGCGTATATCGAACTCAGTGAAAAGTGCAGTGGGAATTTTTTTATTACCTATCTTCTTCAGGCTCACAAAGCCGTGACCTTCCAACGTTTTCAGCGTCGCGGACAGATTACTGACCTGACGTCCCGAAAGCTCCGCCAGCTCTGTAACGGTCTGAGGTTTGCGCTCGTGCATAAGCTTGAGAAGTAGAATGTTCTCATTGCTAAGCACCTGCGCAATCGCGTTCATGGACGCAAACCAAACTTTGGGTTCATCAGCGTCAGGTTTGTACTGCCCACTTGCAATGCTCATCATTCGATTGCGCATATTCTCTGGAGAAATAATGCCAATGAGTGCTTTCATGATTTACCCTCTTTTTTACTGATTATTTTGTCTACATTTTCCAGAAAGTCTTCAAGCAGCTGGCTGGCCGAAACAAAGAAATAAGGCTGCCCTGAATCAACAGAGGTTTTATGCAAATGGTCATAAACCCGCCATTTTCCCGAAAAACCTCTCTTCGACGGCTTAATAGCATGAGCGTTATCTATGCCGAAGATGCGGGTGTTGTAATTGTTATGGAAGGTAAGATTGTACCTTATGCCATGCGGCCTGAACTTCGACGGTGCTTCTTTACGAACCTCAATTTTCCACCAATATCCGCTCTCATAAGTGAAGCGATATCCATCCATGTCGATCAGCGTATTTAATCCGTAGTCTTCATCATCCATATACTTATGACCCGATCATAACAATTTAATGTGGCTGTGTAAAATTTCATCAGAACCACACGGTAATGATCGAAACAGATCAGGATATTGATTAGCGATAAATTGCAGGCAAAAAAAAGCCGGGACCAGCCCGGCGTGCACAAAAGTAACAATCGTAAAATCAGGCGCTGGGATTGGTCTTCAGCGTAAGTAGCAGGCCTTCGCGACGCATTTTGGCGGCGTCTTCCGGGCGGTGCAGGCGGTCGTAGACATCGGCCAGCCAGGCATAATCAAACGCATCAGGACGCTGTGCCAGCGCTTGCTGGAACGCTTCTGCTGCCTGCTGCCATTCACCATGACGCATCAACATCTGTCCCAGCGTACTGTGCAGCAGCGGCGTGGCGCCATGCTGTTTAATTTGCTGACGTAGCGCTTTCTCCAGAGATTGCGGATCGCCACTTTTAATACGCGGCATCAGCAACACCAGACGATCGTCATATTGACGTTTCAGACCTTCCAGCACGATGCTCTGCGCGGTGTCCGGATCGTCACATTCGATCAGATGTTCTGCCATCGCCACCTGCAAGGCGGTTTCCTGACGCGTTTTGCGGCTCTGGTTCTGCCACCATTTTTTCAAACCGTCGCTGCCCTGATCGGCCATCGCCTGGTTCATCAGGCCCAGCCAGGCTTGTTGCTGCAAGGCATCGCGCTGTGCTTCATCATTGATCTGCACTTTCTGCATCGATGGCAGAATGTCGAGCAATGCGCCCCACGCGCCGGTACGAATGTAGGCTTGCTCTGCCAGACGCAACACTTCCGGATGGCGCGGCGCGACTTCCAGCAGGCGGTCAACACCGTGACGTGCAGCGTGATCTTCGTTGCGCGCCAGTTGCAGACGTACGCGCGTGATTTCAACCGGAATCGTATCATTCACCGACAACTCAGAAGCGCGCTCCAGGTGCTGATTCGCACGGATTTCGTCTCCGCGTTGCTGCGCCGCTTCGGCAGCCAGCAAGTAGTTGGCCACCGGCTGATCGGCGTGGTCGGCATTTTTCGACAGCAGTTTTTCTGCCTGCTTGAAGTCACCTTCCGCCAGTTTCATCAACGCGCTTTGCGTGTGGCGCTGTGCGCTACGACGCTTGCGACCGGTGAACCAGCCGCGTGTACGTGCGCCAGTGCGGAACAGGCGACGCAGAATCCATTCCACCAACAAAATTACCAGCAGGCTGAGAATCAAAATGATCGCCAGGCCCGTAACGCTGGTTTCAATGTTCCAGTTGTCGGTCTGGATCAGCACGTAGCCCTGATGGCCTGCGACCATCGGTCCAACCACAATGCCGGCAATCAGCAGCAGGAAAAGCACCAATACTTTCAGCATGGTTAGCCTCCCTGTTGATCAGCAGCAACCGATGGCTGAGCCAGCAAATTACGCACGCGAGTTTGCATCAGTTTTTCCAGCAGCGGCTGGCTTTCCAGCGTATCAGGCACATCCATCGAAATGCTCTGCTGGCTCAGTTCATCTAGCTGTGCAAGGAAGGCTTTGGTGGCGGCATCGTTGGTGTCGTACCAGGCGCGAACCCAGGTTGATACCGCATCGATAGACTGTTTGTAGATCTCATCCTGATGACGCGGGACGGCCTGGGCGGCAATCAGCAGGCGCGAACGAATGTTTTCGCGCAGGTAAACGTCCTGATTCGGTGCCAGCAGCGGCTGTGCGGTGTTATCGCGGCGGCGGATGGTGATGAAATCATCCATAAAGTTGTGCCAGCTTTTCACCAGATTTTGACGCCACTCATGCAGCGAACTGGAGAGCTCACCGCCATCGGCGTCCATAGGTGAATCATCACTGTCGTTGTCGGCCAGACGCAGATTATCAACGCCGTTCGACAGCTGATTGAGCTTGAGGATGGTGCCGTCATAATCAATCTGGCTGACGGCGGAGAGTGAACTGATGTCCTGCGTTAAGGCGCGACGCACGTTCATTACGCTTGGATCGTTCATGTCGGCCAGGCTGGTATCGGCACTTTTCAGTAACGCTGCCGCGGTGGTGACATCCTGATCGCTCCACAGTTTGCGGCCCGCCAGTTTGACGAGGTAATCCGCCTGCGCCAGCAGCCAGGTACGCGTGTCGTTTCCAGAGATGGTGGCGACTTTATCGCGCAGGGTTTCCAGCTCTTTGGCGCTGTTATCCTGCTGCGTGCGAGCTTCCTGCAAGGCGCTGTTAGCTTTATCCAGCTGTTGCGTCAGTTGCTGTTTGTCGCTGCCCAGTTGCTGCTGCAAGGTGCTCAGCTGCTCACTGAGATTCTGATTAGTTTGAGCCTGTAAATCGGCCTGGTGTTTCCCATTAAGGTAAAGTCCCGCCCCAATCGCCAGCGCAATCACAATCGCCACTGCACTCAGCACCTTGCCATCGCTTTTTTTATCGCGTGGTGGCTTGGTTGCTGGAGAGGGAGAATTGTCCGCTGGGGTGGTTTCTTCAACCATGGCGGAGGAGGCTTTTTGTTCCGTCATTATGGCTCATCCCATTGTTAAGTTCAGCGTAACGCGCGCAGCAGCGCGTCGTTATCGGCACCATCGGCTACATCAATGTCCTGCCAGCCTAATTCAGCGGCTTGCGTAGCCAAACGTTCACTGACGACCACAAGCCGACAGTGCAGTAACCATTCCCGACGATCAATTGGCGGAAACAGAGAAAAGAGTTGTTGTAACATCTCGCCGCTGGTAACCACCAGCGTTGTGATGCCGCGATCGCGCCAGCGGCGGCCTTCAGTCGCGCCGTTGTAGTGCTTTTCACAGCGCTGATAACACTCGCAATATTGCACCTCAGCGCCGCGCTCAATCAGCGTTTCCGCCAGCAACTCGCGCCCTGGGCTGCCGCGCAGAATAAGCGCGCGTTTGCCGCTAACCTGCTGCAGACGATTCAGACGCACCAGCTCTTCACTGGTCTCCCGCGCATGAGGATAGTCTACTTTTAGATTACTGACGGTATGCAGGGCTAAAGCAGTGCTGCGGCCAATAGCATAATAGTTGAGCGCTTCAGGCCACGCTGTCAGACTGAGTTGTAAAGCGGGCTGAGCGAAAGTGACGACCTGCTGCGACAGCAAAAACACCAGATCGCCCGGCTGGAGCGCAGCAAGTTGCTGAGGTAAATAAATAAGATCGCGACCCGGCGTGAATTCAATCAGCGGAAGGCTCCATGCCAGCTTGCCCAGGCTGCGCAAACGCGAGACCAGTTCAGTGGCGGCCGGTTCCGGGCGGGTCACGAGGATGGTCATGCTGGCGGTTGACCTTGATAGACTTCACGCAGAATGTCGCGCGCGCCGCCATCCAGCAGCTCTTCGGCCAGCGAAATGCCCATTTTTTCGGCGTGATCGCGTGGGCCACGACGATCGCCCACCACCATTTGGCTGCCATCCGGTGAGCCGACTAATCCGCGCAGCCACAGCTGATCGTCTTCCAGCACCGCGAAGCTACCAATCGGCACCTGACAACCGCCTTCCAGTCGTGTATTCATCGCACGTTCGGCACGCACGCACACGGCGGTATCGTCGTGATTCAGCGCCTGTAGCAGCGTAATCAGTTGTTCATCATCCACGCGGCATTCAATGCCGACAGCGCCTTGACCTACAGCGGGCAGAGAAATCTCTGCAGGCATTGCCTGACGAATGCGATCTTCCAGGCCTAAACGCTTCAAACCGGCCGCCGCCAGAATGATGGCGTCATATTCACCGGCATCGAGTTTGCCGAGACGCGTGCCGACGTTGCCGCGCAGCGAGCGAATCACTAAATCCGGACGACGGGCGCTAAGCTGACACTGGCGGCGCAGGCTGGACGTCCCGACCACCGCGCCTTGCGGCAGCTCATCAATACTGTTGTAACGATTGGAGACGAAAGCATCGCGCGGATCTTCACGCTCGCAAATGGTCACCAGACCGAGACCTTCTGGAAAATCGATCGGCACATCTTTCATCGAGTGAACGGCGAGATCGGCGCGCCCTTCCAGCATTGCCAGCTCAAGCTCTTTAACGAACAGCCCTTTGCCGCCAACCTTTGCCAGTGGCGTATCAAGAATGACATCACCTTTGGTGACCATCGGCAGCAGCTCAACTTGCAGACCCGGATGAGCCGCCATCAGGCGCTGTTGGACATATTGTGCCTGCCACAGAGCAAGGGGACTTTGTCTGGTAGCAATTCTGAAAATTTTGTTTAACATGCTGTTAACCATTTTGATCGTTCATCGAATATCCTATCATTGATAGGGGAATGCTGTCAGTTTCAACGGATTGAAAAGGCCGCGATGTCAGACTGTGCCTGGATCTTGAGGGTCGCAGTTTAGAGTCGAAGTCTGAAAAAAGCAGAGCTACGGTCGGAACATGCTAAACTGTTAAGTAGCGCAACTTTCTTTACGGTCAATCCTCCAGGTGTTAGATTGATCACGTTTCCAGCAATTATTTGCCCAATATCTTTATTATTAAGCGGCAAAATTCGGAAACAGGGTGCTTAACACTGGGACAATCAGGCGAAACGTCTTGTACCTCTACATTGAGACACTGAAACAGAGACTGGATGCGATTAACCAGCTGCGTGTAGATCGCGCACTGGCTGCCATGGGACCTGCTTTCCAGCAAGTCTACAGTCTGCTGCCAACATTATTGCACTACCATCATCCGCTGATGCCGGGCTACGTCGAAGGTAGCGTTCCGCATGGCGTCTGCCTCTACACGCCCGATGAAAATCAACTTCAGCTGCTGCAGAACTTAGCGGGCGGTCAACCGCTTGAACTCAGCTCTGCCGTCGCGGGCGAACGTCCGATTACCGGCATTTACTCAATGGGCAGCACCTCGTCCGTTGGGCAAAACAGCATCTCCGATCTCGACATCTGGGTGTGCCACCAATCGTGGCTGGATAATGAAGAGCGCCTCAATCTGCAGCGTAAGTGTACGCTGTTGCAGAAATGGTGTGTGTCGATGGGTGTGGAAGTCAGCTTCTTCCTGATTGACGAGAACCGTTTCCGCCATAACGAAAGCGGCAGCCTCGGCGGTGAAGATTGCGGTTCTACCCAACATATTTTGCTGCTGGATGAGTTTTACCGTACCGCCGTGCGTATGGCGGGTAAACGCATCCTGTGGAATATGGTGCCCGGCGAAGAGGAGCACCATTACGACGATTACGTCATGTCGCTCTATTCACAAGGCGTTCTGACGCCGAATGAGTGGCTGGATCTCGGCGGCCTTGGCACGTTGTCAGCGGAAGAGTACTTCGGTGCCAGCTTGTGGCAGCTGTATAAAAGTATCGATTCGCCGTACAAAGCGGTGCTGAAAACTCTTCTGCTTGAAGCCTACAGCTGGGAATATCCCAACACGCAGCTGCTGTCGATGGACATCAAGCAGCGCCTGCACGACGGCGAAATTGTCTGCTTCGGTCTCGATCCTTACTGCATGATGCTGGAGCGCGTGACGCGCTATCTCACCAGCGTTGATGACATGGCGCGTCTTGATTTAGTGCGTCGATGTTTCTATTTAAAAGTGTGTGAAAAGCTCTCGAGCGAAGATCACCATCATCAGCGCACCGGCTGGCGTCGCGAGATTCTATCGCAGCTGGTTAAAGAGTGGGGCTGGGATGAAGAGAAGTTAGCGGTACTGGATAACCGCGCGCAGTGGAAAATCGAACGCGTACGTGAAGCGCACAACGAGCTGCTGGATGCGATGATGCAGAGCTATCGCAACCTGATTCGCTTTGCGCGCCGCAACAATTTAAGCGTCAGCGCCAGCCCGCAGGATATCGGCGTGCTGACGCGTAAACTGTATGCCGCGTTCGAGGCGCTGCCGGGTAAAGTCACCTTAGTGAACCCGCAGATTTCGCCCGATCTTTCGGAAGAGAATCTCACCTTTATTCACGTCCCGGCGGGCCGCGCCAATCGCGCCGGTTGGTATTTGTATAACCAATCGCCGGACATGAGTTCCATCATCAGCCATCAGCCGCTGGAATATAACCGCTATCTGAACAAGCTGGTGGCGTGGGCGTGGTTCAATGGTTTACTGACCAGCAAAACGCGTCTGCATATGAAAGGCAACGATCTGTGCGATCTGCCGCGTTTGCAGGAGCTGGTGAACGATGTGTCGAGCCACTTCCCGCTGCGCGTGCCGGCACCGACGCCGAAAGCGCTCTACAGCCCGTGCGAAATTCGTCACTTAGCGATTATCGTTAACCTGGAACACGATCCTACCTCGGCGTTCCGCAATCAGGTGGTGCATTTTGATTTCCGTAAGCTGGATGTGTTCAGCTTCGGTCAGCAGCAGCAATGCCTGATTGGCAGCATCGATCTGCTCTATCGCAACTCGTGGAATGAAGTTCGTACGCTGCACTTCAACGGCGAGCAGGCGATGATTGAAGCGCTGAAAACCATTCTCGGCAAAATGCATCAGGATGCTGCGCCGCCGGATACGGTAGAAGTGTTCTGCTATAGCCAGCATCTGCGCGGTTTGATTCGTACTCGCGTGCAGCAATTGGTTTCGGAATGCATTGAGCTGCGTCTGTCGAGCACGCGTCAGGAACCGGGCCGCTTTAAAGCGTTGCGCATGGCGGGCCAAACCTGGGGCTTATTCTTCGAACGCATGAGCGTGTCGGTGCAGAAGCTGGAAAACGCCGTCGAATTCTATGGCGCGATTTCTAACAACAAGCTGCACGGCTTGTCGATCAAAGTGGAATCGAACCAGACGCCGCTGCCGCCGGTGGTAAACGGCTACGCCAGCGAAGGTATCATTCAGTTCTTCTTTGAAGATACCAATGACGATCGCGGCTTCAACATCTATATCCTCGACGAAACCAATCGCGTTGAGGTTTATCACCATTGCGAAGGCAGTAAAGAAGAGCTGGTGCGCGACGTGAGTCGATTCTATTCGTCGTCGCATGACCGTTTTACCTACGGCTCCAGCTTTATCAATTTCAACCTGCCGCAGTTCTACCAGATTGTTAATACTGGCGAACGTTTCCAGGTGATTCCTTTCCGCAGCCAAACGTTAACGCAGCTCTGCGCCACGCAGCCTGACAACGACAACGGCGACTTCCAGCCACGCTACCAAATGCATTGATCCCGCCTGCGTTCGCGCGGCGGGATGCGCTGTTACTCTGACCTGCCGCAGGAAATGCGGCTATTTCCTGTTGCTTTTACAACGTCAACTGCGATGATAAGCAACCATGGCTTAAGGACAGAAGAGCAGACAGAATGATACGAGTGATGAGTCAGCTGGGTATGGCGCTGGCACTGGTCAGCCTGGTAGGCTGTGGCCTGAAAGGACCGCTGTATTTCCCGCCGCAAGATCAGCCAAACAAGCCGAAACAGCAGGTCACCGAGCAGCAGCAAAAAGCCGCTCAGGATGCTGATGTCGGTGGTTTGGTCACCAGCAAGCCTGGTTCGCAGGCGAACTAAAATCTATGAGTAATCCGGCGGAGCAGAAAATGCAGTTCTCAAAAATGCACGGTCTCGGCAACGACTTTATGGTTGTGGATGCTGTGACGCAAAACGTCTTTTTTTCGCCGGAACTGATTCGCCGCCTGGCGGACAGAAATCTGGGGATCGGTTTTGATCAGCTGCTGATCGTCGAACCGCCTTACGATCCGGATCTCGATTTCCATTACCGCATTTTCAACGCCGATGGCAGCGAAGTCGCGCAGTGCGGCAACGGCGCACGCTGCTTTGCCCGCTTTGTGCGTCTGA
>NZ_DAMBSA010000026.1:19199-21540 GCF_032054795.1 Pantoea sp. CTOTU49201 | reverse complement strand
AGGGTTTATGAGTTTCTACGGCAGCCAAAGCAAGCCGCCGCGATGCGATTTGGGGCTTTACTTTCCCGTGGGAACCGGGCAAACCGCACAAAGATGACTGGCATCGCAGCTTTAGCCAGCAATATCAGCACTTAGAGCAGCGTTTACAGCAGCAGTTGGCCGAGGTGATGGCGGGCGAACGCGATCTCACCCAGCGCGCCGACAGCTTCCTGTTCCCGCAAGAGTTCAGCTCACTGCGTCCGCTGCTGAATGAGTATCTCGATGTGGTGTTTTCCAGCCATCAGGAGCCGATCGCCTGGTCGGCGCGCGGTCTGTTCTTCACCAGCGGCACGCAGGAAGGTTTACCGTTTGACCGCATCATGGGCGAGCTCAATCGTAAACTACAGCTGCCGCACACCGGCGAAAGCAGCCTCGCGGCCTGGGATAGCGTTAATCGCAGCAGCCCCATTCCGGGTAACAAAGGGCAGAGTTTCTTTATCCGCGATTTGCTGAGCGATTTGGTGTTCCGCGAAAGCGGCCTGGCGGGCAGCAATCGCCATTGGGAATACCGCAATCGCCTGTTCCACTGGATTGGTTATGGCGTGCTGACCGGCGCGCTGCTGCTGCTCTCCTGTTTGTGGCTCACCAGCTATATTCAGAATCAGCGTTATCTCGACCAGGTTGCAGAGCGCATTGGCCCGATCACCACGCAAAGTCAGCAGGTGATCCATCAGCCCGCCGATAATATTTTTGATCTGCTACCCTTCTTAAATAACCTGGTGAAACTGCCGCTCTCCGAGCGTTTTTCCCTCGACAATCCACCGCTTACCATGCGCGTTGGGCTGTATCGTGGCAACCAGGTAAGCGATGCGGCATGGGCGCTTTATCAAAATGCGCTTAAGTCTTTACTGTTGCCGCGCGTGGCACAGCAGATCACTAATTTGCTGCGTGACGATCCGGGCACCAATAACGAATACAGTCGCAATGCGCTGCGCGCTTATCAAATGCTGTATCAGCCGCGTAATTATGACGGCGAGTTTCTGCGTGGCTGGCTGATGCAAAACCTGCAAAGCACGCTGCCGGATGATGTCAGCGCGCGCGATTTGCAGCAGCTCGACTGGCATCTGAGCCAGCTGCTGGATCAACAAATTCAGTCTTCGCCCTATGCGCGAGACAACGCGTTGATGATGCGTAAGCTTGCGGAGAATCTGAAAAATGCCGGTGACAGCAGCAACACGCTGGCGATTGCGCCGCACGTCGTTTCGCAGCGATTGACCAGACACAGTGAGTAATGGTGAGGTAATCATGCCGACACACACTGCGCCGGGCTGGTACGGCAAATTACCGGCCACCGGCGATTTTTTGCGCCAGCGTCTGAGTGAAAATACCGTGACGCCTTGGAGCCACTGGTTTCAACAGGGATTGACGCACTGGCATCAGCAACCGGATGCCAGTCCGGCACAGTTTTTACGTGCGCCGGTGTGGAATTTTGTGTTGCCGCTTTCGCCGCTGCGTCAGCAGGTGCAGATGGGCTGCCTGCTGCCCTCGTGCGATCGCGTGGGCCGCAGTTGGCCGCTGCTGGCGCTACGCAGCTTCCCGCTGAGCCGCTGGCACAGCGCGCAGCTGGCAATGTCCGGCGACTGGTTTCAGGAGTTGGGCGCGCTGCTGCTGCACGCAGTGCGCGATCGGCTCAATCCCGATGCGCTGGAGCAGCAGATGCAGCGCCTGTCGCCGCTGCTGGTGCCGGATACGCAGCGCAGCGACATCATGGATGTGATTGGTTTTGATGATTTGCCCTGCACGCTGAGCTGGCGTGAAGTGGCTGACAGGTTCGATCCGCAGCAGCACATGAGCTACTGGTGGAGTAATCGCAGTGACGGTTTTAGCCATGCCACGCATAAACACAGTGGCCCGCTGACTGCGCAACTTTTTTCATTATTGTTTAACCCGGCGTCTGGTGCACAGCCGGGCCGCAACGGCCTCTATCCACCGATGTTTGAATAGGCCGTCGCGTTTGCCTTGTTAACGGGATGACTCATGCAATTTACCATTGTGCAGTGCAATACGGATGTGCCCGCCAAGACGGTAGCCTTCAAACCGCCCGGCGGCACCATCGGCCGCAGTCAGGATAACGATCTGGTGCTGCCTGACGAATCGCGCGCCATATCGCGTCTGCAGGCGCTGGTGCACCTTTCGCCGGAGGGCGAATGCCGCCTGACCAATCAGGGCAGCGTGACGTCGGTGGTATTGAACGGCGTCGCGTTGCAACGCGGCTCGCAAGTGGCGCTGCAGGATGGCGACACGCTGCAAATTGGTGAGTACGGGCTCGAAGTGCGCGATCCCAACAATCTCAAAACCCGCC
>NZ_DAMBSA010000026.1:13559-19189 GCF_032054795.1 Pantoea sp. CTOTU49201 | reverse complement strand
GGCGCTCTTTGCCGACAGCAGCGATGACCCGCTCGGCATGATGCAGGAGCCCGAGGTGATTCCCGAGCCGGTGGCGCGTCAGGAACGTCGCAACGATCCGCGTCTCGCCATCGATCCGCAAAGCGATGCGCCGACGCTGCCCGCCACCTTGCCGGGCGTCTCTCAGGACAAACTGATTGCTGCGTTGCTGGAAGGCATGGGGCTGAACAACGGCCACCAAACCACCATCACCGAAGAGCAGATGCGTGTCACTGGTCGCATGCTGAGCCTGTTTTCGCAAGGCACCGTCGCCCTACTCTCATCGCGCTCGATTCTCAAGCGTGGCGTGAAAGCCGACATGACGATGATCCTCAATGAGGCAAATAACCCATTCAAAATTCTGCCGTCCGGTAAAACCGTGTTGATGCAGATGTATCAGAGCCAGATGCCGGGCTTTATGCCGCCGGAACCGGCGGTGCGTGATGCGCTGGTGGATTTGCAGGCGCATCAGCTGGGGATGATTGCCGGCATCCGCGCGATTATCGCCGCCATGCTGCAATCGTTTAACCCGCAGCGCTTAGAAGAAGAAGCGCGCAAAGACGGCGTGCTACCCAAAATGGCATTTAACACCGGCCGAAAAGCGGCGCTGTGGGATTACTTCTCTCGCCACTATCAGCGTACCGCCGGTGAAATTGAAGATGACTTCCACACGCTGTTCGGCGAAGCCTTCCTGCATGCCTATGATATGGAAGTGAATCAGTACAAGGATTCTCAGACGCGGACCGAAGACGCATGAAGATGATGTTTGCCAGCCGCTGCCAGCAAGGCATGCGTGACGAAAATCAGGATCGCACTGGCGCCGAGCTAGACGACCAAAAAGCCTGTTTTCTGGTGTGCGACGGCGTGGCCGGTTTGCCCGGCGGAGATTTCGCTGCGCAGCTGGTGCGCGACACGCTGCTGACGCAGTTGCAGCATAGCGCGACCTTCACGCCGGAAAGCACGCGCGCTGCCATCGAACACTGCCAGCAGGTGCTGATTGAGGCACAGGGAAACAATCCGAATTTTTCCCGGATGAGTACCACGCTCGCTGCGCTGTTTATCGACCGTGAAAAACAGCTCGCATGGTGGGCGCACGCAGGTGACAGCCGGGTTTATCACTTCCGTCATGGGGTGCTAAATCAGGTGACGCGTGATCACAGTTTGGCCCAGCAGTTACGCGAAGCGGGCTATGAAAATACCGGCATTAACAGTAATTTACTCTATAATGCGCTCGGTGTTGAGCCTGCCCGTCCGGCCACCTTTAGCGAGGTGATTACGCTGGCCGATGGCGATGCGTTTTTAGTTTGCAGCGATGGATTCTGGCTCAATCTCACCACCCACGAAATGGAACTGGCCCTGCGCATGGTGAATGCCTGCGAAGAGTGGCTGACTTTGATGGAACAAGCCGTTAACCGCAGTGTTAAAAGCGACAATCTCAGCGCTCTGGCCGTCTGGATTGGCGAACCGCAGGAAGCGACGCTGCTTTATTCCCAGGCTGATGCGGCACGTTTTCTGCCGTCACGTTATTGATCCAAGGATTCTTATGAAAGTGTGGTTGACGGGCTTCGCAACCCTGTTGCTGGCCGGAAATGCGCAGGCAGAAGATTATCGTGTGGTCTATTCACCGAGCCTGTCATTGGAAGTCTACATCGATGACGTGGCGAGCAAAGCGCCTAACGACTGGTGCAAAGAGACGCTGCCGCTGCGCATTGTTTCGGGCAAAAGCACCGATTCCAGCGTCCTGACCAGCTTCCTGCCGCGCGTCGGTACGCTGCTGGCTAATCAGTGCGGCTTGCTGGATGAACTGCCGTGGCAGATGACCAATAAAGAGGGCAGCGTGCTGGCAAACGGTAGCGCGGCCAAATTACAGAACTGGCGTCCCATCGTCATCAACGATGCCACGGCCAGCGCAACCGCCAATAATGCCGCGCCGCTCGATCTCTCGCGCCCGGCGGATAGCACACCGCTGCAGCATTTTGCCTTGCCGGGCGGTTGTCATTTCCGCACCTGGTGGGATGACAAAGGCGAATCGCTGTTTATCCCGGATAACCCGAGTCAGCACTGCTCAACCGAAGGCTGGCTGGAAGGCCCGAGCGAAATGACGCTGATGAGCGACGGTAAAACGCGCAATGTGGCGCTGAATTTCTATCAGGGCTACCCGATTGCAGATTTGAAACTAAGCGGTCCGCCGCTGGAAGTGATCTCGGTGAATAACCAGCGCATGATTGTTACGCGTCCGGATGCCGATGATAGCTGGTTAGTGCTGCCGTTTGATGCACAACAGCATGTGTGGCGCTTCAGCGGCACACTTCTGGTGAAGATGGACAAAACCGCCGATCAGGACAGCGATGTACTGAAAAAGCGGGTTGAGACGTTACGCGGCGTGTGGTCGCCGCAATTTATGCCACAGCAAAAAGTGACTGTGTTACTGATTGACACCCTGCATGCGGATCTCGCCGATCCGGCGATTGGTGCCTGGCGTAACATTAATTAATTAGCGGTCGTTGCCCGCCGTCATCGTGATGACGGGGCGCTACAGGACGTGTTCAGAGAGTTCACTATGTCGGCAAACGAAAACCATACACCTAATGCCCTGCCTGCGGGCTACCGGTTTAATGAATTTGAAATCAAGGAAGTGATTGGCGGCGGCGGCTTCGGCATTGTTTATCGTGCCTGGGATCATCAGCTGGAGCGCACTATCGCCATCAAAGAGTACATGCCCGTCTCGCTGGCGGTGCGTGCGGCGGATATGTCGCTGGAACTGCGCGGTGAGCGTTTCCATAAGCTGTTTACCGCCGGTCGCAACAGCTTTATTCAGGAGGCGCGCCTGCTGGCACGCTTCAATCATCCCGGCTTGCTGCACGTGTTGCGCTTCTGGGAAGAGAACGGCACCGCTTACATGGGCACGCTTTATTACAGCGGCATGACGCTGAAAGAGTGGCAAATCACCAGCCCGGACAGCATTGATGAGAGCTGGATCCGTCGTCTGCTGCCGCCGCTGTTTGGCGCCATCGATACCATTCACGCTGCCGGTTATCTGCATCGCGATATCTCGCTGGATAACATCCAGATTCAGGAAAATCAGCTGCCGGTGCTGCTCGATTTTGGCTCGGCGCGCAAAGAGATTGGTAACCTCTCTGATGAAACCGAGATCATGCTTAAGCCCGGCTTTGCGCCGATTGAGCAATACAGCGAAGAAGGCGAAATCGAGCAAGGTCCGTGGACCGATATCTATGCGCTGGGCGCGGTGCTGCATAACCTGATTACCGGCCATGCGCCGCCGGTGAGCGTGGTGCGCTGCATTGAGGATAACTATCAGCCGCTGGTGGAACGCAAGCCGGAAGGCTACTCGCTGCCGCTGCTGCACGCCATTGACTGCGCGTTAGCGATGAAGCCGGAAGATCGTCCGCAGAGCATTGATGCCTTTGCTAGCTTGATCGATCTGCCGGTGAGCGATGTCGAAGCACTCTCCACCACCATTCCGGTGGTAGCCGAACCGAATGTCCCGGTGGAGCCGATTGTGGCAACGCCGGAACCGCAGGTGTTGGCGGTCAACCATGCCGCTGCCGCCGTTGAACCTTTGACGCCGCGTAACGTGCGTCGTTTGTCGCCTGGTTTAGTGGTGGCCGCTGCGATTGCGGTGTTGGCGGTTGTGGTGGTGGTGTGGAAAGCGAATCGTCACAGTGAAGTGCCGCCGGTGGCCGCGAGCACCACGCCAGCCGCGCCTGCTGCACCCGCCAATAATGTGGCGAGCAGTGCGCCAACGGTAGCGACGGTTTATCTGCGTTTGCAGGCGGGTGAGAACGTGATGCTGAATGGCGAAGCCCGGGATGTGAAGCCCTCCAGCAGCGGGTTTGCTTCATTGAATCTGGCGGCGGGGAACTATCGCATTGAGGTGCGTAACGGCAACCAGGTGCATAGCCAATCGCTGACCATCGATAAGCCGGGAACCTGGCTGATTAATCCAGCGCAGTAATGCGCGTTAGCGCGCTGCGGAATGATTCTGCAGCGCTCTCACTTCTGCCGCCAGGCGCGTCAACGCCGCTTCCTGCATGCCACGTTTACCCAGCTCCTGCTCCAGCGCATAGAGATACTGTGCGTTGGTGCCGAGCGGCCCACTGGCCTGTGCAATCAGCGGCGCGATGGTACTGCGGCATGAGTCGGTTTCATACAATGGATGACGCGGATCCATAATAAACACCAGCGCGGTGACGTTGCGTCCATCCTCCAGCTCCAGCTCACACCAGGTTGGCAGATAGCAGCCGGTGATCATTTCACGCTTCCACAGCAGCTCCAGTTCATCATGCAAGCGCGATTCCGGTAAGCGGAATGCCAGTCCGCTGGTAGATCCGCCCTCTTTCAGCGCCAGCATGCGACCAGGCGCGGTGACGGTGCCGCGACCGGCGATCAAGCGCAGGCAAAACGCGCGGTGCCAGCCCTCTAATCGGCCAGGTGCCACTTCGGCAGCTTCAAAAATCGGATTCCACATCAGCGAGCCGTAGCCAAAAATCCACACCGGGCTTTGGTCAGGACGACAGGCAAGCGTGGCTGACAGCGATGCCGCACGCTTTTCACAGCTCCAGAACAGCGCTTCATCAATATCGCCAAACGATGTTTTACAATCTGCTTTTAATAAAAATTCCCGCGTTAACACTGTGGTCTCCTCTACTGCGCTGACATCTTG
The DNA here is from genome assembly GCF_032054795.1 of Pantoea sp. CTOTU49201. Classification (NCBI taxonomy): domain Bacteria; kingdom Pseudomonadati; phylum Pseudomonadota; class Gammaproteobacteria; order Enterobacterales; family Erwiniaceae; genus Pantoea; species Pantoea sp. CTOTU49201. The sequence goes on along the minus strand of NZ_DAMBSA010000026.1, from coordinate 14,487 downwards.
CCGGTGTGGTTCCTTAAAACTGATGTCTACAGGCGACGCGTATTGCATCGTCTTAAGAGAAGACATTAATTCATTTTTAACAAAAATTTCAAGATTGACCCCGATCACAAAAGGGAAATTCTGTGTAAATAGCATCGGCTGCCTGGCGAGGAACTTCAATATTGGAAGGAAAAGTGCGAAGCGGGCCAAAAAATCCGCATAAAGCCCGACTTTTACGGGAATATTGGATTTAAGAGAGTTAAACCCCCATAAGCCGTATCAAACAAGTCAATTAAACAGACCAATCTCATCTTTAATTTAGTGGATGACTCATGCAACATAATGAATACAGGCGTTAATCCAGCGATAACAGGCTCTTTTGCCGTGTTATACATAATAATCGCTTTTGGTAAAATCGCGTAAAGTCACAGCAGCACAGTTGTTGAAAAGTTACACTGCGTTGCGTCAGAAAACTCATTATATTTATCAGGCAATGATTGCCTGCTTTGTACTTTTTCCGGAGAGGATGGTAAATGCCTGGACATGAGAAAACCCGCCATACCGAGTACTCACTGATTTTCCCCGTTGCTGCGCTGTCGGTGCTGAGCTTCTTCGGCAACCAGACAGCGCTTCTGCCGGTTATCGGCATCAATCTGCTGGCATTAGTTGCCATTCTGTTTAGCGCGTTCAGCGTGGTACGTCACGCCGACGTTCTGGCACACCGTTTAGGCGAACCTTATGGCTCGCTGATTTTAAGCCTTTCCGTTGTCATTCTCGAAGTAAGCCTGATCTCGGCGCTGATGGCCACCGGCGATGCCGCGCCGGCGCTGATGCGCGACACACTCTACTCGATCATCATGATTGTGACCGCCGGTTTGGTGGGCTTTGCCCTGCTGCTTGGCGGGCGCAAGTTTGCCACGCAGTACGTTAATCTGGCGGGCGTTAAGCA
>NZ_DAMBSA010000026.1:3752-13459 GCF_032054795.1 Pantoea sp. CTOTU49201 | reverse complement strand
TGGCACACCGTATGGCTGATCGTGCATCTGATTGCGGTTATCGCCGTGACCAAAATGAACGCCAATCCGCTGGAAAGTCTGCTGACAGAACTGAATGCCCCAGCGCAGTTCACCGGTTTCCTGGTGGCGCTGTTGATCCTGTCACCGGAAGGATTGGGTGCGATTAGAGCGGTGCTGATGAATCAGGTGCAGCGTGCGATGAATCTGTTCTTCGGTTCGGTGCTGGCGACTATTTCACTGACGGTGCCTGCGGTGACCATTATCGCTACCCTGACCGATCAGCAATTGGTGTTTGGTCTTGAGCCGCCGCAGATGGTGATGATGAGCGCCGTGCTGATTCTGTGCCACATTTCGTTCTCAACCGGCCGCACCAACGTGTTGAACGGTGCCGCGCATCTGGCGCTGTTTGCCGGATATTTGTTGACGATTATGCTGTGAGTGCCAGGTCGCCATAAATGGCGACCCTACGGAAATCGTGCATGTTGTAGGGTCGCCATTTATGGTGACCAGCCAATAAAAAAGGCGCCATCGGCGCCTTTTTCACATCTGAAAACAATCAGTTGCTGGTGTCCAGCTCTGGGAAGCGCTTCACCAGATCGTCGATCGCTTTCATCTGCACCAGGAATGGCTCCAGCTTATCCAGCGGCAGCGCGGATGGACCGTCGCATTTCGCGCTGTTTGGCTCTGGGTGTGCTTCGATGAACAAGCCAGCAATGCCAACCGCCATGCCAGCGCGCGCCAGCTCAGCCACCTGCGCACGACGGCCGCCAGATGCAGCGCCGAACGGATCGCGCGTTTGCAGCGCGTGGGTAACGTCGAAGATCACCGGGCTATTTTGGGTGACGTTCTTCATCACATTGAAGCCAAGCATATCAACAACCAGGTTGTCATAGCCGAAGTTGCTACCGCGATCGCACAGGATGACCTGATCGTTACCGCCTTCAACGAATTTGTCATAGATGTTGCCCATCTGACCTGGGCTCACAAACTGTGGCTTCTTGACGTTGATGACCGCGCCGGTTTTCGCCATCGCTTCCACCAGATCGGTCTGACGTGCGAGGAAGGCCGGCAGCTGAATCACATCAACCACGTCAGCCACCGGCTGCGCCTGCGATGCTTCATGCACGTCGGTGATGATTTTCACGCCGAAAGCCTGCTTCAGCTCCTGGAAAATCTTCATGCCCTCTTCCAGGCCTGGACCACGATAGGATTTGATTGAAGAGCGGTTGGCTTTATCAAAAGAGGCTTTGAATACGTAAGGGATGCCGAGTTTGTCGGTGACCTTAACGTAGTGTTCGCAGATGCGCATGGCGAGATCGCGCGATTCCAGCACGTTCATGCCGCCGAAGAGAACGAATGGCAGATCGTTTGCGACCTTGATATCGCCAATTTTCACTACTTTCTGTGTCATGCCCTTTCCTTTCCTTTTATCGGGTAACGCTTAGTGCAGCGTTACCTGTTTCTGTTCAATTGCGTGAATCTGCACTTTAATCATTTCGCTGACCGGATCTTCAGGACATTGTTCAACGAAATAGGTCAAATCAGTCAGCGCGATGTGTTCACACTCTAATTGCGCGTAAATCAAACCACGGTCGCGAATCTCGTAAGGATCATCAGGATCGATCTGCAGCAGCACTTTGCTGACGTTCAGCGCCAGCTCCATCTGTTTCTCTTCCATCAGCGCGGATTTCAAGGTGTCGAGCATCTTGCGCATCACGTTGATGGTTTTGGCTTCGTCGAGATCATCGTTATACAGCTTGGCGGTTGGGCTGATGTTGCCCTTGAGCCACACTTCCAGCGTATGCGTATCCAGCGTTTCGCCGTTGAACGGGTTGATCAGCCACATTTCGCCATCTAACCAGTCGGCGCGCAGAATCAGCTGCGTCGGGAAAATCACTGGCATCAGCGGTAATTCCAGCTCATCGGCGATGTGCAGCAGAATCACGCCCAGCGACACTGCGGTGCCCTGACGGCTCTTCAATACTTTGTCGATCCACAGCGCGTCAGAGAGATTGTAGACGCCGCTGGCGCCACCAAATCCCCACTGACGATAGAACAGCTCCAGCAGCTTACCCAGCTGCAAATCGGCGTCCTGCTCGCTGCTGATGAACTCACGGGCTTCATCGACCATTGCCGCCAACTGTTGTTGCACAGAAGGCGCAGAAAAATCATTGCGTATGGCGCATGTGGCGCCAATCACCGCTTCACTCAACGGTGTTTCACTGTAATCGAGTTGCTCTGGCGAGGTCATACAATCCCCAATAACGGCATTTTGGTCATCGCCAGCTTAATCACAAACAGCAAAGCTACGATTGCAATCAGGAAGGCGATCCAACGTGTCCCCATTTTACGTGGGCGACGGCTCAATGCCACGGAACCTAAGGCGATGTAGATAATAACCGCTAACAGCTTCTCCGTCAGCCAGCTTCCTTGCGGTGTGAACGGATAAAAGTGCGTAATCATCACCAGCAGCGCACCGCTTAACAGCAAAAAGGTGTCGTTAATGTGCGGCGCAATGCGCACCCAGCGGCGCTGCAGCATCGCCGAGCCGGTGGTTTGCCAGTAGAAGCGCAGCAAAAACAGACAAATCGTCAGCGCGACGGTCAGCAAGTGAAAATGTTTAATGAGGGGATACCAGCTCGCCATCGTTATTCCTTGTTAAAAAATTGTCCTAGTGTGACGCGCGGATTACCGCTGTAATCGTCAACGGTGCTCACCGCCTGATAACTGAGCTGCGTCATGATGGCACGCACGGCTTCGCCTTGCTGCCAGCCATGTTCCAGCAGCAGCCAGCCGCCCGCGTGCAGCCAGTTCGGTGCGCTGTGAATGATGAAACGTAAATCGGCCAAACCCTGATCGTCTGCCACCAGCGCGCTCAGCGGCTCAAAGCGCACATCGCCCTGCTGCAGATGTTCATCGGCGGCATCAATATAGGGCGGATTGCTGACAATCAGATCAAAACGTTGGGCGGGAAGATCGCTGAACCAGTTGCTGAGGATGAAGCGGGCATTATCGATGTGCAGACGTTGCGCGTTGTCCTGCGCCAGTTCCACCGCTGCGGCAATACGATCGCAGCCGATAACCTGGCAGGTTGGCCGTTCGCTGGCCAGCGCCAGCGCAATCGCGCCGGTGCCGGTGCCTAAATCCAGCAGTGAAGTTGCAGTGGCCGGCAGATGCGCCAGCGCCTGTTCCACCAGCACTTCGGTGTCCGGGCGCGGAATCAGCGTGGCATCGCTGACGCGCAACGGCAGCGACCAGAATTCACGCTCGCCGACCAGATGCGCAATCGGCTCACCGTTGACGCGGCGCGCCAGCAGCGCATTCAGCTGTTCCTGCTGCTGCGCGTCCAGTTCTGCATCGTCAAAGGCGATCAGCCAACTGCGCGGTTTGCCCGTCACGAAACCCAGCAATATTTCCGCATCGCGCTTCGGGCTGTCGCCGCCACAGAGCGCTACCACAGCCTGCTGTAGCCAGCGACGGATGATCATTAGTCCTGTCCAGCCAGCGCGGCCAGCTGATCGGCTTGATACTCCTGCACAATCGGCTCAATCAGGGAATCCAGCTTGCCTTCCATCACCTCGTCGAGACGATAAACCGTCAGGTTGATGCGGTGATCGGTGACGCGGCCCTGCGGGAAGTTGTAGGTGCGGTTACGATCTGAACGGTCGCCGCTGCCGAGCAGGTTACGACGCGTAGAGGCTTCTGCGGCATTACGCTTCGCCGTTTCCGCCGCGTGAATACGCGCGCCCAACACCGCCAACGCTTTGGCTTTGTTTTTGTGCTGAGAACGTTCGTCCTGACACTCCACCACAATACCGGTTGGCAAGTGGGTGATACGAATGGCGGAATCGGTGGTGTTAACGTGCTGACCACCGGCACCGGAGGAACGGAAGGTGTCGATTTTCAAATCGCCGGCGTTGATTTCCGGCATTTCCGCTTCTGGCAGTTCCGGCATCACCGCAACGGTACAAGCTGAAGTGTGAATACGGCCCTGCGATTCGGTTTCAGGCACGCGCTGGACGCGGTGACCGCCGGATTCAAACTTAAAGCGGCCATACGCGCCATCGCCGATGATGCGCGCGATCACTTCTTTATAGCCGCCGTGCTCACCTTCGTTGGCGCTGATGATCTCCACCTGCCAGCGACGCGCTTCGGCGTAACGGCTGTACATACGGAACAGATCGCCGGCAAAAATCGCCGCTTCATCACCGCCGGTGCCGGCGCGCACTTCGACAAAGCACGGACGTTCATCGTCGGGATCTTTCGGCAGCAGCAGCACTTGCAGCTGTTGTTCCAGCTCTTCACGCTTCTCGCGTGACAGCTTCAATTCTTCCTGCGCCATCTCGCGCATTTCCGGGTCTTCCAGCATCATTTCGGCAGTTTCAACATCTTCCTGCACCTGCTGCCATTCGCGGAAACAACGGGTGACGTCGCTAAGCTGGGCATATTCGCGTGATAACGCACGGAAACGATCCTGATCGGCAATCACGCCGGCATCGCCCAGCAACGCTTCCACTTCCTCGTGGCGTTCCTGGAGCGCTTCCAGCTTGGCAACAATAGAGCTCTTCATGTAATAGCGGGTATCCCAGTGATAGGTCGTGACTGACCAGATTACTCTAAACCGAGGCTGTCACGTAAGATCTGCAGGCGTTCGCTGTCGCCATCGCGCGCGGCCTGCTGCAGTGATTTGGTTGGTGCATGAATTAAACGGTTGGTCAGCTTGTGCGCCAACTCTTGCAATACTTTTTCGGCGTCAGCGCCCTGCTGCAGCGCGGCCAGCGCGCGTTCCTGTAACTCGGCGCGCACCTGATCGGCCTGCGAGCGGTATTCACGAATGGTCTCAACCGCGCTTTGCGCGCGCAGCCAGGCCATAAATTCGCCGCTCTCCTGCACCACAATGCTTTCGGCCTGCACGGCGGCGGCTTTACGCTGCGCCATGTTCTGCTCGATGATCGCTTGTAGATCATCAACGCTATAAAGATAGGCGTTCGCCAGCTTACCCACTTCCGGCTCGACATCGCGCGGTACGGCAATATCCACCAGCAGCATCGGCTGATTGCGACGCGCTTTCAGCGCGCGCTCCACCATCCCTTTACCGATAATCGGCAGCGGGCTGGCGGTGGAAGAGATAATGATGTCGGCATCGGCCAGACGCGTTTCGATATCGCCGAGGCCAATCACTTCTGCCCCGACTTCATCGGCCAGCAGCTGCGCGCGCTCGCGGGTGCGGTTGGCAATCATCAGCTTCTTAACGGAGTGTTCGCGCAGATGACGCGCCACTAACTCGATGGTTTCACCGGCGCCGACCAGCAGCACGTTAACGGTGCTAAGCGATTCAAAGATTTGACGCGCCAGTGAACAGGCGGCGAAGGCGACGGAAACGGCGCTGGCGCCAATCTCGGTTTCGGTGCGGACACGCTTGGCCACCGAGAAGGTTTTCTGGAACATGCGCTCCAGTTCACTGCTCAGCGCATGGTCGCGTGACGAATCAACAAAGGCTTTTTTAACCTGACCTAAAATCTGTGGTTCACCCAACACCAGTGAATCCAGCCCGCTTGCTACACGCATCAAATGGCTGACCGCCGCGTTATCCTGATGCCAGTAGAGGCTGTTGCGCACATCCTCTTCACGCAGGTCGTGATAGTCACACAGCCAACGTACCAGCGTCTCCTGCAGGTCGGCTTGCTGCTCTACACTGAGGTAGAGTTCCGTACGGTTGCAGGTCGAGAGGACCACGCCGCTCTGCACCATCGGCTGGGACAGCAGGCTATTCAGCGCCAGTTCCAGCGTGTCTGGTGTAAACGCAACGCGTTCGCGTAGCGCAACAGGTGCAGTTTTGTGGTTGATTCCGAGTGCAAGCAGCGTCATGTGATTCGGGTTGGGATATCCCAATAGTTGTCAGGGTTTTGTGCAGCGCATTCTACAAGATGCCACAGGTCAAGAAAAGCCATACAAAGCCTATGACTGTAATAAGATTAAACTGATCGTGCGCAATTATTGCCATAACAGCATTGACGGCTTACATGCGGATGGTTAGCGTTACCGGTTACGAAGTAAAAACGTGTCTGAGGAGATGACCACGTGATGCATTTGCCCCCGCGCAAGTTACTGCGCCTTTTACCCCTTGCCAGCGTGTTACTGGCTGCATGTACCATTAACAAACCACAAGGTCCGGGCCCAAGCACCACGTCACCGCAATGGCAACAGCATCAACAAGCCGTGGCGAAAATCAGCCAGTATCAGACGCGCGGTGCGTTCGCGTACCTGTCGGATAAGCAAAAAGTGTATGCGCGCTTTAACTGGCAGCAAACCGCTGCCGATCGCTATCGTCTGCTGTTAACCAATCCGCTCGGCAGCACCGAGTTGCAGCTGGATGCGCAAGGTTCCGTGGTGCAGATCGTTGATAACAAAGGCAAGCGCTACGTCAGCAACGATGCCGAGAAGATGATTTCACAGCTCACCGGCATGGATATCCCGCTCGCCAACCTGCGTCAGTGGATGATGGGCTTACCGGGCGATGCCAGCGATTATCAGCTGAATAACAATTACCAGCTGCAAAGCCTGAACTACAGCCGTAACGGTCAGCAGTGGAAAGTGAACATTTCTGATTACGACAGCAAAGTGAATCCACCGCTGCCGGCGAATCTGGAGCTGTCTGAAGGCGGCCAGCGCATCAAATTACGCATGGATAGCTGGACCACCCAATGATCACCACGTGGCCCGCGCCAGCAAAACTGAATCTTTTTCTGTACATCACTGGCCGTCGTCCTGACGGCTACCACAATCTACAAACGCTGTTTCAATTTCTCGATTACGGTGACACGCTGGAAATAACGCCAGACAGCAGCGGCAAGATTACGCTGCTGACGCCGCTGGATGGCGTGCCGGATGACGAGAACCTGATTGTGCGTGCCGCACAGGCGTTAAAAACCTTCGCCGCCGCGCGTGGCACGCTGCCTGCGCAAGCCGGTGCGACCATCGCGCTGGAGAAGGTTTTGCCGATGGGCGGCGGGCTTGGCGGCGGTTCATCGGATGCGGCAACGGTGTTAGTGGCGCTGAATCATCTGTGGCAAACCGGGTTAAGCGTTGCTGAGCTGGCAGCGATTGGCATCAAGCTGGGCGCGGATGTGCCAGTGTTTATTGGTGGTCACGCGGCCTTTGCTGAAGGCGTGGGCGAACTGTTGCAGCCGGCTGAACCGGCAGAAAAATGGTATCTGGTGGCGCATCCGGGCGTGAGTATCGCAACGCCGGATCTGTTCCGCGATCCCGATCTGACGCGCGATTCACCAATCCGCACATTAGATGAACTGTTACAGCGTCCTTTTCACAATGATTGTGAGGCTGTGGCAAGAAAACGTTTTCGTAAGGTTGATGAGCTGCTTTCCTGGCTGCTAGAATACGCGCCGTCGCGCCTGACTGGGACCGGAGCTTGTGTGTTTGCTGAATTTGACACCGAATCCGACGCACGTCAGGTGCTGGAGCTTGCCCCGAAATGGATTTGCGGATTTGTGGCGCGCGGGCTTAACCTCTCGCCGTTGCAGCGCACACTTTCTGGGCTAAAAGCGTCTACGTGACAGTGTCACACGTTCCAGACATTGCATGTTGCGCATTAACACACCCGTATGAACATGCTCTTTGGTATTCGCCGGTTACTCTAGAGCCGTTCATTCTCTGGACGCCAAGCCTGAGGTTCTTCTCGTGCCTGATATGAAGCTATTTGCTGGTAACGCCACCCCGGAACTAGCACAACGTATTGCCAACCGCCTTTACACTAGCCTCGGAGACGCCGCTGTTGGCCGTTTCAGTGATGGTGAAGTAAGTGTACAGATCAACGAAAATGTACGCGGTGGTGATATTTTCATCATCCAGTCCACCTGTGCCCCCACCAACGATAATCTGATGGAGCTGGTTGTGATGGTCGACGCTTTGCGTCGGGCTTCTGCTGGTCGTATTACTGCTGTTATTCCTTACTTTGGCTATGCGCGTCAGGATCGCCGTGTGCGTTCTGCTCGTGTACCGATCACCGCCAAAGTGGTTGCCGATTTCCTTTCCAGCGTGGGCGTTGACCGTGTTCTCACCGTTGACCTGCATGCTGAACAGATTCAGGGCTTCTTTGATGTCCCGGTGGATAACGTCTTCGGCAGCCCAATCCTGCTGGAAGATATGCTGCAAATTGGCCTGGAAAATCCAATTGTGGTTTCCCCAGACATCGGTGGCGTAGTGCGTGCCCGCGCCATCGCCAAACTGCTCAACGATACCGATATGGCTATCATCGACAAACGCCGCCCGCGCGCGAACGTTTCTCAGGTGATGCACATAATTGGTGACGTTGCGGGTCGTGACTGTGTACTGGTCGACGATATGATCGACACCGGCGGTACGCTGTGCAAAGCGGCTGAAGCGTTGAAAGAGCGCGGCGCGAAACGTGTCTTCGCTTACGCCACTCACCCAATCTTCTCTGGCAACGCGGTGGAAAACCTGCGTAAGTCGGTGATTGACCAGGTGATTGTCTGCGATACCATTCCGCTGTCTGAAGAGATGAAATCTCTGCCAAACGTGCGTACTTTGACGCTGTCTGGCATGTTGGCCGAAGCGATTCGTCGTATCAGCAACGAAGAATCAATCTCCGCGATGTTTGAGCATTAATTCATCGCGTGAAACCGGGCCTTGTGCCCGGTTTTTCTTTGTTCACTGTCCTAAACCTGACTCACCGATTAAGCCACTTTCGCCGCTGATATTTGCGCGATAAATTTCGTTAAATCTCGCTATTCTCGCTGCCATCCACTCTTTTCCCGCAACTCGCATTGCCGCCCTTTAGCGCTCCATTAATTAATGGTATTTTCTTCCCCACTTTTTCAAGAGCTCCGACCACTATGACTCTCGACATCTACACACTGTTTGTTTGCGAGCTCTATGTGCTGGGGTTTTTAAGTATCATTTTGGTTTTTGCCTGGGTTGGCGCGCAGTACGATCGCGTATTGGGCTGCACCACGCTGGCGCTGGTTTTAACGTTGGCCGCGGTATTCCTCAGTAGCTTACGCAGCGCAGGATTCCAGTTTTTACCGGTGGCGGTCGGCAACATCATGCTGCTGCTGGCGTATGGCAATCTGCTTAATGCCTTCCGCATCTTCTGCGGTAAAACCATTGGACTCAGCTGGTTAGGCGGCGGTTTATTGTGGGCGATTCTGTGTCTTTTCCCCGAGTTTTATCACAGCCAGCCGAAGCGCGTGCTGGTGGTTTGCCTGCTGTGCATCATCTATACCGGCGCGCTGATCCGCTTGTTGTGGCGCGTGCGCGCTTCGTTAACCGTCACCTTCTGGCCGGCGCAAATCCTGCTGTGGATTCATTTGCTGTTCCATGTGGTGCGTATCTTTCTGGATGATGCGGTGGCAACGCCGGTGCGCGGTGCGATTGGCGGCTCCAGCTTCTCGGTTTATGTGATTCTCGAATCAATTCTGTTTGTTATTGGTCTGAGCTTCACCATTCTGGCGATGGTGAATGAGCGCACGCAAATCGCCCACAAACTGGCATCAATGCTTGATCCGCTTACCAGCGTGTGGAATCGTCGCGCGCTGTTTGAGCAGGCAGATAAAATGGTGCTGCGCAGCGTGCGACAATCACAGCAATTTGTTTACAGCGCGGTGCTGTTCGATCTGGACCACTTCAAAAGCATCAATGACCGTTTTGGCAATCAGCAAGGCGATCAT
>NZ_DAMBSA010000026.1:0-3742 GCF_032054795.1 Pantoea sp. CTOTU49201 | reverse complement strand
GATTTTTGTCAGGTAGTGCAGGCGTTGTTGCCGGAGAGTGGGCATTTTGCTCGCTTGGGCGGCGAAGAGTTTGCGGCGATCATTCCCGGCGATGCCGAGCAGGCACAGCGCGTGTGTGAACGCATCCGTTTAGCGACACAGCTGTCGCAACCCAACGACGTACGCTATACCGTCAGTATCGGCTTTGCCACCGCGCTGCAACCCGGCGAACCTTTCCCACCTTTGCTGGCGCTGGCCGATGAAGCGTTATATCGCGCAAAAGCCAGCGGCCGTAACCGCATCGAATGTTATCTCGCGCAGTTACAGCCGCTGCAGCAAACCGTACTCACTTAATGTGATGAGTGATTGCGACGGCAGCGCTTATCGCCGTAATGACGCAACCAGTAATAGCGATCTTCTACGCGCTCACGTCCGCTGACGCGCGCGCCGACCAGCCACAGCAAAGCGCCAACGAAGATGCTGAACATCGCACCGTGCGCGAGAAATTGTGGCAGGTTGAGCGAAGGAAGCTGATTGATAATGGAATAGCCAACGCCCAGAACCATCGTCAGTAAACCCAAACACATCAAACCGTTACCTACAAAGCGGCAATTTTGACGTTTCATGATCCACCTCCATCCTTATAAAAGCAAAACAGCACGTATGGTTAACTAGCCATAAGCTTAGGCAATAGTTGCCGCTTAAGTTGCGTACAGGATCACATATCCTTCACAACCTTTGACAAATCTTTACCGCCAGCGCCTTGATTTCGATAGAAAATGATTAGTCACGCAGAGACATTATCTGCTACTTGCGGCCTTTGTCATCCGTGCCGCCAGGCAGTAAACTATCGCCCTTTCCGCAGCAAGACAGGATAAACATCGTGAGCAGCATTAAACTGATTGTGGGGCTGGCCAATCCCGGCGCTGAATACGCCGCAACGCGCCATAACGCGGGTGCCTGGTATGTCGATTTACTGGCGAGCCGCAACAATCAGTCGTTAAAAGACGAGCCAAAATTCTATGGCTATACCGCGCGCCTGTCGCTGGCGGGAGAAGATGTGCGCCTGCTGGTGCCCACCACGTTTATGAACCTCAGCGGCAAAGCGGTGGCGGCGATGGCGACTTTCTATCGCATTGCGCCAGAAGAGATTTTGGTGGCGCACGATGAGCTGGATTTACCGCCAGGCGTAGCAAAATTTAAACAAGGTGGCGGTCACGGCGGCCATAATGGCCTGAAAGACATCATCAGCAAGCTGGGCAACAACAATAATTTTCACCGTTTACGCGTCGGTATTGGCCATCCTGGCGACCGCAATAAAGTGACCGGTTTCGTGCTGGGCAAGCCGCCAGCCAGTGAGCAAAAGCTGATTGATGATGCCGTAGACGAAGCGGTGCGCTGCACCGAGCTATGGCTGAAAGAAGACAAGATCAAGGCGATGAACCGCCTGCACGCGTTCAAGGCGGGCTAAGGCCAATTCCCGCGCCGCAGAAGGCAATTCTGTGTATAATGCGCGAAATTTTTTGAATCTGTCGGCGCTGGTTAACAGCGCCGCACACTCAGTGAGAAAGGTAATCAGACCATGGGATTTAAATGCGGTATTGTGGGCCTGCCGAACGTCGGTAAATCCACCCTGTTCAACGCGCTGACCAAAGCGGGTATCGAAGCAGCCAACTTTCCGTTCTGCACCATCGAGCCAAACACCGGTGTAGTGCCAATGCCCGATCTGCGCCTCGATCAGCTGAGCGAGATTGTTAAGCCACAGCGTGTCGTGCCAACTACCATGGAATTCGTCGATATCGCCGGTCTGGTGAAAGGCGCGTCCAAAGGTGAAGGCCTGGGCAACCAGTTCCTGACTAATATCCGTGAAACCGAAGCCATCGGTCACGTGGTGCGCTGCTTTGAAAACGACAACATCATCCACGTTGCCGGTAAAGTTAACCCGGCGGAAGATATTGACGTCATCAACACCGAGCTGGCGCTGTCGGATCTCGACACCTGCGAACGTGCGATTCAGCGTTGCCAGAAGAAAGCCAAAGGCGGCGACAAAGATGCTAAAGCCGAACTGGCTGCGCTGGAGAAGTGCCTGCCGCACCTGTCAGAAGCGGGCATGCTGCGCGCACTGAAGCTGGATGCTGATGAGAAAGCGGCAATCCGCTACCTCAGCTTCCTGACGCTGAAGCCAACCATGTACATCGCTAACGTCAACGAAGACGGTTTCGAAAACAATCCGTACCTCGATCAGGTGCGTGCGATTGCCGAAGCTGAAGGTTCAGTCGTGGTGCCGGTGTGTGCTGCGGTTGAATCTGATATCGCTGAGCTGGAAGATGACGAGCGCGACGAGTTCATGGCTGAACTGGGTCTGGAAGAGCCGGGTCTGAACCGTGTGATCCGCGCCGGTTATGCGCTGCTGAACCTGCAAACCTACTTCACCGCTGGCGTGAAAGAAGTGCGTGCATGGACCATCCCCGTTGGCGCTACTGCGCCACAGGCGGCCGGTAAAATCCACACTGACTTCGAGAAAGGCTTTATCCGCGCTCAAACCATCGCGTTTGATGATTTCGTTGCGTTCAAAGGTGAACAAGGCGCGAAAGAAGCCGGCAAGATGCGCTCAGAAGGAAAAGAGTACATCGTGAAAGATGGCGACGTGATGAACTTCCTGTTTAACGTCTAAAATAAAATGTGTTGTCTCATGGGGTTTCATTCAATCTCATGACTTTCACAAAAAATGTTTAAATCCACGCATTTGCGTGGATTTTTCGTTTCATAGTGTCTCAAATAACTCCGTAGAAGCGCAGTCAAAAATGAGTACGTAGGTGAGTACATCAAACTTCCATCTTTATTTTTAGTGAGTACAATAACGGTATAATAAATACACAAGGAATCGCTATGCTCACTGATACTCAATGCCGCACAGCAAAAGCGAAAGAAAAGCTTTATCGTCTCAACGATTTCAATGGCTTATACCTTGAAGTAAAACCTAATGGCAAAAAGGCGTGGCGCTATCGGTTTAAACTTAACGGTAAATCCAGCATGTTTGCGCTGGGTGAGTACCCGACGGTTAAACTTGCCGAAGCTCGCGAGAAATGCGAGCAAGCGCGTAAACAAGTCGCGAATGGAGTTAGCCCTACTCAGGCTCGCCAGTTAGATAAAATCCGCAAGGTCAATGACGCATCCAACACCTTTGAGCTAGTCGCTAAAGAGTGGTTGCAGATGAAAGACTGGGCCGAAATCACCAAAACGCGGCGACTAGATATGCTTAAGCGTGTGGTTTTCCCCGCAATAGGTAAGCTCCCTGTCAGGGAAATAACCCCGCACCACATTCTAAAAATTCTTCAGGAAACGGCTAAGCGCGGCGCTCCGTCCGTTGCCGCTGAAGCCCGCCGCACCATTTCATCGGTTTTTGAACTAGCAGTAGCGACGCTCAGAGCAGATAGCGATCCTGTCTGGCCAGTGCGTAAGGCGATTCCGGCAAATAAAACGCAGCACAAACAGGCATTGTCTCCGCAGCAAATCGGGAAGTTATTAGGCTGTTTTGACAACAGTCGCGGCTCATACCAGGTTAATTATTGCATGTGGTTAATGTGGTGGACGCTAGCGCGTCCAGCCGAAGCCACCGAGGCAGCATGGGCCGAATTCGATCTTGATAACGCATTATGGATCATTCCGGCAGCGCGCATGAAAGCTCGTAAGGAACATGTTATTCCCCTTCCCTACCAAGCAGTCAAAATGCTCAAAACGCTGCAAGGATTAACCGGGCATT
>NZ_DAMBSA010000025.1:0-21833 GCF_032054795.1 Pantoea sp. CTOTU49201 | reverse complement strand
CTTTATGCGTTTGTCCCGTGGCACCAAACGCGATGCCATTTTGCCGGCGCTGAAGCGCGTTCAGGCTGGACATCTGCTGCACGCGACGCTGCAAAAACTCTCCGGCGGTGAAACCCAGCGTGTGCTGCTGGCGCGCGCATTACTTAATGAGCCGCAACTGCTGGTGCTCGATGAGCCAACACAAGGCGTTGACGTCAACGGCCAGGTTGCGCTGTACGATTTGATCGATCAGCTGCGCCGCGAACTTAACTGCGGTGTGCTGATGGTTTCACACGATCTGCATCTGGTAATGGCGAAAACCGACGAAGTGCTGTGTCTCAACCATCACATCTGCTGTTCCGGAACGCCGGAAGCGGTATCACAACATCCTGAGTTTATTGCGATGTTCGGCCCACGCGGCGCGCAGCAGCTCGCAATTTATCGTCATCATCATAATCACCGTCACGATTTACAGGGACGCATTGTTCTGCGCAAAGGAAACGGCCCGTCATGATTGAACTGTTATTACCTGGCTGGCTAGGCGGCGTTTTGCTGGCGTTGGCGGCCGGTCCACTTGGCTCGTTTGTGGTTTGGCGCCGCATGTCCTACTTTGGCGATACGCTCGCGCATGCCTCTTTGCTGGGCGTGGCGTTTGGTTTGCTGCTCAACGTGAATCCCTACTATGCGGTGATTTTGGTGACCGTGTGTCTGGCGTTGGGATTAGTGTGGCTGGAGCGCCGCCCGCATCTGGCCATCGATACACTGCTCGGCATCATGGCGCACAGCGCGCTGTCGTTGGGTTTAGTGGTTGTCAGTCTGATGCAAGGTGTGCGTGTTGACCTGATGGCTTATCTGTTTGGCGATCTGCTGGCGGTGACGCCCGATGATTTATGGATGATGGGCGGCGGCGTGGCGATTGTACTGGCGGTGATGGCGTGGCAGTGGAATTCGCTGTTATCGATGACCATCAGCCCGGAGCTGGCGCAGGTCGATGGCGTTAACATTCAGCGCACGCGTTTGATGCTGATGCTGGTGACGGCATTAACCATCGGCGTGGCGATGAAGTTTGTTGGTGCCTTGATCATTACGTCACTGCTGATTATCCCGGCGGCGACGGCACGTCGCTTCTCGCGCTCACCGGAGCAGATGGCCGGTTTTGCGGTGATTGCCGGTATTATCGCAGTGACTGGCGGACTCACCTTCTCCGCCACCTACGATACGCCAGCCGGTCCTTCGGTGGTGTTATGTGCTGCAGTGTTGTTCATCATCAGCATGGCAAAAAAACCGGCGGCATAATGCCGGTTTACTCTTCGCGACTAATACCAAAGTGTTTATAAGCATGCTGCGTTGCCATTCGGCCGCGTGGCGTGCGTTGAATGAATCCTTGCTGGATCAGGAAGGGTTCAATCACATCCTCGATAGTTTCTCGCTCTTCGCCGATCGCCGCTGCCAGATTATCCAAGCCAACCGGACCACCCGTAAACTTGTCGATAATCGCCAGCAGCAATTTGCGATCCATGTAATCAAAACCCTGGCTGTCGACATTAAGCATATCCAGCGCGCTGGCTGACACTTCACCACTCAGGTTGCCGTTAGCGCGCACCTCAGCAAAGTCACGCACGCGACGCAGCAAACGGTTAGCGATACGCGGCGTACCGCGCGCACGACGCGCTATCTCTAACGCGCCCTCTTCACTCAGCGCCAGGCCAAGACAAGCCGCGCTACGGCCAACGATGTGCTGCAGGTCGGGAACGTTATAAAACTCAAGACGCTGCACAATGCCGAAGCGGTCACGCAGTGGCGAGGTTAAAGAACCGGCGCGCGTGGTAGCACCAATCAGGGTAAACGGTGGCAGATCAAGCTTAATCGAACGTGCTGCCGGACCTTCACCGATCATGATATCCAGCTGATAATCCTCCATCGCCGGGTAAAGCACTTCTTCAACCACTGGCGACAGGCGATGGATCTCATCGATAAATAGCACGTCATGCGGTTCAAGGTTGGTGAGCATCGCCGCCAGATCGCCGGCTTTTTCCAGCACCGGCCCGGAGGTGGTGCGCAGATTGACGCCCATTTCGTTGGCGACGATGTTAGCCAGCGTGGTTTTACCCAATCCAGGCGGACCGAAAATCAGCAGATGATCGAGGGCATCGCCACGCAGTTTCGCCGCCTGGATGAAAATCTCCATCTGCTCGCGCACCTGTGGCTGACCAACATATTCTGTCAGCAGCTTGGGGCGAATGGCACGGTCGAGCGTTTCTTCTTCGTTAAAGGAACTGCCCGAGACCAGGCGGTCGGCTTCAATCATGCATTACCTCAAATAGCTGCGCGCAGGGCTTCACGAATCAGGGTTTCGCAATCCGCATCCGGTTTACCCACTTTGCTGATCATCCGGCTGGCTTCCTGCGGTTTATAGCCGAGAGCCACCAGCGCTGAAACCGCTTCGGCTTCGGCATCGTTATTGTCCTGTGCGGCGGAAGGCGTGGTCAACGTAAAGGTTGAATCACCCCCAAACAGATCGCCGTGCATGCCGATAAAGCGGTCTTTCATCTCAACAATCAAACGCTCGGCGGTTTTTTTACCCACGCCCGGTAGTTTGATCAGGGAAGCAATTTCTTGTCGTTCAACGGCGGTGACGAACTGCTGTGCCGACATGCCCGACAAAATCGCCAGCGCCAGTTTAGGCCCAACGCCATTTACCTTTACCAGCTCGCGGAACAGCGTGCGTTCCTGCTTGTTGTTAAAACCGAACAGCAGCTGCGCATCTTCACGTACCACGAACTGGGTGAAGATGATCGCTTCCTGATTAATCTCCGGCAGCTCGTAAAAGCAGGTCATTGGCATGTGCACTTCATAACCGACACCGTGCGCCTCAATCAACACCAGCGGCGGCTGTTTTTCCAGAATATTGCCTCGTAAACGACCAATCACCTGAGCAGTTCCTTAATCTGTAAGTAAGCCTGAGTTTATAGCATAAAAAAGGCTGGATGAATATCCAGCCTAACTTCGCGTTTCGTTTCCGCTAACCCGATCGCATACGACCGCGCGTCATCACTAATTTGGTGTCACTGATACGCGCCGCGTTTTGGCTCATATGGCAATGTGTGATGGCGATGGCTAGCGCATCGGCGGCATCCGCTTGCGGATTGGCCGGCAGTTTCAGCAAGGTACGCACCATATGCTGCACCTGACTTTTCTCTGCGCCGCCGGTGCCGGTGACAGTTTGCTTCACCTGGCGCGCCGCATACTCAAACACCGGCAAATCGTGATTCACCGCCGCGACAATCGCCGCGCCACGCGCCTGGCCCAACTTGAGCGCTGAGTCCGCGTTCTTCGCCATAAACACCTGCTCGATAGCAAAGTAGTCGGGTGAGAACTGCGTGATGATTTCGCTGACGCCCGCGTAGATCAGTTTGAGACGCGTCGGCAGATCGGTAACGCTGGTGCGGATACAGCCGCTGCCCAGATAAGTAAGCTGGCGGCCGGTTTGGCGGATAACACCGTAACCGGTGACGCGCGAGCCGGGATCGATCCCGAGAATTATCGCCACAGCGCGTCTCCGGTGAGTGGGGTTTTAAGCAACGCCATTACAGCGTTTCTGCGATCTCATCAGAGATTTCACCGTTATGGTAAACTTCCTGCACGTCGTCACAGTCTTCCAGCATGTCGATCAGGCGCAGCAGTTTCGGCGCGGTTTCGGCATCCATTTCGGCTTTGGTTGAAGGGATCATCGAGACTTCAGCCGAGTCGGCTTTAAGACCGCCCGCTTCCAGCGCATCACGCACCGCACCCATCTCTTCCCACGCAGTGAAGACATCAATCGCGCCGTCATCATAGGCCACGACGTCTTCTGCACCGGCTTCCAGCGCCGCTTCCATCACCGCATCTTCGTCCTGACCAGGCGCGAAGGAGATAACGCCCTTCTTGCTGAACAGGTAAGCAACAGAACCGTCGGTACCGAGGTTGCCGCCGGTTTTGGTGAAGGCATGACGCACTTCGCCCACGGTACGGTTACGGTTGTCGCTCAGGCACTCAATCATCACCGCTGAGCCGCCCGGACCGTAACCTTCATAAATGATGGTTTCCATGTTGGAATCATCTTCACCGCCCACGCCGCGTGCGATGGCACGGTTCATGGTATCGCGCGTCATGTTGTTAGACAGCGCTTTGTCCATCGCTGCGCGCAGACGTGGGTTGGAACCCGCATCGCCACCGCCCAGTTTCGCAGCAGTGACCAGCTCGCGAATGATTTTGGTGAAGATTTTACCGCGCTTTGCGTCCTGAGCAGCTTTACGATGCTTAGTATTCGCCCATTTACTGTGTCCAGCCATTTTGCATATTCTCCGATCTTATCAATCGCACGGGCTATCTTACTGGCGATCTCGGCTCCCGGCAGTGCTCGCAATCCTCACGTACATAAGTACGCTCCGGTTGCTGTGCGCTGGCGGTAACCGACCTCGCTGCGACGATTACGCCCGACTGTTCAATTTTAGTGGTGCAGGTTTCACATCCCTGCACCGGGTTTAAGGGACGAAGGAATAACTTCGTCGAATTCACGGAATTTAACTGAACTGCCACGGGAAAAACGCGCGGCGGCGAGCATTCAGATAAATTCTTCAATTGCCTGGCGGTTACTCCAGGACTTGGTGAGGGCTGCGGCAGCGGCGGGTTCGAGCCAGCGCGCGGCGAGATGCTCGGTGAGCAGCAGGTCGCGCTCTGCGGGTATGGCCAACCTGAACCAGTGTTCGCGATTGTGCGTGGTGCCCGGTGCGTAACGATGGCGATAGTGCGGGAAGATCTCAAACTCGATTTGCTTGTGGCAATCGTCCAGCACTAACTTTTCGTGCGCAATATCGATGGCGAGTTCTTCTAACACTTCGCGCTGAGCCGCCTGGCGCGGGGTTTCGCCCGCTTCCAGGCTGCCAGTGACCGATTGCCAGAAGCTGTCGTCATCACGTCGCTGCAGCATTAACACCCGGCCGGTATCGCGGGCAAAAATCACCACCAGCACCGAAACCGGATGTTTAAAGCCCATTACTTGTTCTCAAACTTTTCTTTATTAGATTTTACTTTTTGTGAAGCTTTCTCAGGTTTATGAGCAACAATTAAAGTTCCTTTAGAATCCTCGGTAAACTTTTCTAATACTTTAATTGCTTCATCTTTTTTGTCCTTTTTAGGAGCCACCAAAATGCCCAGGTCCAGCAACGCAGCTGGATTGGCTTCGCTTGGGGCTTCGGTCATCATGCACGCTGCAGCGGTGGTTTTCGGGAACGCGATAACATCACGAATGTTATCGGTGCCGGTCAACAGCATGGTCAGACGATCCAGACCGAACGCCAGGCCCGCGTGCGGCGGCGTACCGTATTTCAGCGCGTCGAGCAGGAAGCCAAACTTCTCACGCTGCTCTTCTTCGGTGATGCCGAGGATGCTGAACACCGTCTGCTGCATTTTACCGCTGTGGATACGCACGGAACCGCCGCCTACTTCGTAGCCGTTAATCACCATATCGTAGGCATTCGCCACCGCTTGTACCGGATCGGTTGCCAGCTCTTCTGCGCTCATGTCTTTCGGCGACGTGAACGGATGGTGCATCGCTGCCAGGCCGCCCTCTTCATCTTCCTCAAACATTGGGAAGTCGATCACCCACAGCGGTGCCCAGGCTTTGTCATCAGTGATCTGCAGATCGCGGCCCACTTTCAGACGCAGCGCGCCCAGCGCATCCGCCACCACTTTAGCGCGGTCCGCGCCGAAGAAGATCAGGTCGCCATCTTGTGCGCCCGTGCGGTTGAGAATGTCTTCAACGATTTCTGCACTGAGGAACTTGGCAACCGGGCTCTGTACGCCTTCGAAGCCTTTAGCACGTTCGTTGATTTTCATCCACGCCAACCCTTTGGCGCCGTAGATTTTAACAAATTCGCCGTACTCATCGATTTGCTTACGCGTTAGCGCAGCGCCGCCCGGTACGCGCAGAGCCGCCACGCGGCCTTTAGCATCGTTGGCTGGACCGGCAAACACCTGGAACTCAACGTTTTTCAGCAGATCGGCAACGTCCACCAGCTCCATTGGGTTACGCAGGTCTGGCTTATCTGAACCGTAACGGTTCATCGCTTCCGCAAAGGTCATCTGCGGGAAGTCACCGAGATCCACACCTTTGATATTGATCCACAGTTCACGAATCAGACGTTCCATCTTTTCACGCACCTGCTCGGCGGTCATGAAAGAGGTTTCCACGTCGATCTGAGTGAATTCAGGCTGACGATCGGCACGCAGATCTTCGTCACGGAAACACTTAACGATCTGATAGTAGCGGTCAAAACCCGACATCATCAGCAGCTGTTTGAACAGCTGTGGCGACTGCGGCAGCGCGTAGAACTTGCCTTTATGCACGCGGCTTGGCACCAGATAGTCACGCGCGCCTTCTGGCGTGGCTTTGGTCAGCATTGGCGTTTCGATATCGAGGAAGCCCTGGTCGTCCATAAAGCGACGCACGAAGCTGGTAATTTTAGCGCGGGTTTTCAAACGCTGCGCCATTTCCGGACGACGCAGGTCCAGATAGCGATAGGTCAGTCGCGCTTCTTCGCTGTTGACCTGGTTAGAGTCCAGCGGCAGCGGTTCAGCACGGTTGATGATGTTCAGCTCATGGGCAAACACTTCGATTTCGCCGGTTGCCATGTCGCTGTTTTTGTTCTTTTCGTCACGTGCACGCACGGTGCCGGTGATCTGGATACAGAATTCGTTACGCAGCTCAGATGCCAGCTGGAAAGCGTCCTGACGATCGGCATCAAAGAACACCTGTGCGATACCTTCACGGTCACGCATATCGATAAAAATCAGGCTACCCAGATCGCGACGGCGATTTACCCAGCCGCAGAGAGTGACTTGCTGACCCACGTGAGACAGATTGAGCTGTCCGCAATATTCTGTACGCATAACGTATCCTTTTAACTTCGCCGCTGCTGCCAGACAACATCAGGCCGCGTAACCTTCTGAGATGCTGTCGCAAAAAAGGCGGCTATTATAATGGAAAAACCCAGGCAGGATAAGTGGAGCCCGATCAAAGCGGACAAAACATTATGCTTTATCGCGCTGTTTTTCCTGCCGACATCAAAACAGGGTACATTAAGCCGCCCTTTCCCGCCCCTAAAGGATTCAGGAGTTCGCGTTGACACTTCGCATAGGATTACCGCAATGGCAGCACGCGCAATGGAAACAGTTCGGCATTGAGACTTTAGCCGACTACGCGCAGCTGTTTGGTTGTGTGGAAGGCAATACCACATTGTATGCGCTGCCGAAGCCAGAAGTGGTGATGCGCTGGCGCGATATGACGCACGACGATTTTCGTTTCTGCTTTAAGTTTCCCGATAGCATCAGCCATAAAGCGGCGCTGCGCGATTGCGATGAGTTGCTGACGGAGTTTTTCCGCCTGCTCGATCCGTTGAGCCAGCGCATCGGTCAATATTGGCTGCAGCTGCCCGCCGCGTTTTCACCGGCACAGCTAGTTGATTTATGGTCCTTTCTCGATAGTTTGCCGCGCAATTTCCGCTATGGCGTTGAGGTGCGGCATCAGGCATTTTTTGCCAAAGGTGACGCCGAACGCGCGCTGAATCGGGGTTTACTGGATCGCGGCGTTAATCGGGTGATTTTAGATAGCCGTCCGGTGCATGCTTCAACCTCACAAACCGCCGCCGCCGTGGATGCGCGATCGAAAAAGCCGCGCGTGCCGCCGCATGCGGTGCGCACCGGTTCGCAACCGATGGTGCGTTTCATAGGCAGCGATAGCGTGGCGGAGAGCGTGCCGCTGTTTCAGCCGTGGCACAGCAAGCTGCAAGCGTGGCAGCTGGATAGCGATCCCATGCTGTTTATTCATACGCCGGATATGGGCGAGGTGTTTCCACTGATTCAGGCGTTGTGGCCACAGTTGCAGCAGCTGGAGCCATCGTTACGCGATCTGCCCGACTGGCCGCAACAATCAAGCCTGTTCTAGACGCAACGCAAAGGGTGCAGCCTGGCCGCGTTTCTGCCAAAATAGCGCCCTTTCCGTTTTCTCTCCGGACCTTTCATTATGTCTGATCGCGATACGCTATTTTCCGCGCCCATCGATAAGCTGGGCGACTGGACCTTTGACGAGCGCGTAGCTGAAGTTTTTCCCGATATGATTCAGCGCTCGGTGCCGGGTTATTCCAACATCATTTCGATGATTGGCATGCTGGCAGAACGCTTCGTTCAGCCAAATAGCCAGGTTTACGATCTTGGCTGTTCGCTGGGTGCCGCCACATTGTCGGTGCGCCGCAATATTCATGTGCCTGGCTGCCAGATTATTGCTGTAGATAATTCGCCAGCGATGGTTGAGCGTTGCCGTCGCCACATCGATGCCTTCCGCGCGGATACGCCGGTGCAGGTGATCGAAGCGGATATTCAGGATATCCACATTGAGAACGCCTCGTTGGTGGTCTTGAACTTTACCCTGCAATTCCTTGAGCCGCCGGCCCGTCTCGAGTTGCTGAAGAAGATCGTTAACGGATTGAATCCGGGCGGCGCGCTGGTGCTGTCGGAGAAGTTCAGTTTTGAAGATGCCGATGTCGGCGAGTTGCTATTTAACATGCATCACGATTTCAAACGCGCTAACGGTTACAGCGAGCTGGAGATCAGCCAGAAACGCAGCATGCTGGAGAACGTGATGTTGACCGATAGTGTCGAAGCGCATAAGGCGCGCCTGAAAACCGCTGGTTTCAAACATGCGGAGTTGTGGTTCCAGTGCTTTAATTTTGGTTCGTTGGTGGCGTTGAAATGATTGAGTTTGGCCGTTTTTATCAGCAGATTGCCACCGGCCCGCTGGCCAGTTGGCTGGAAGTGTTACCGGCGCAAGTTGCCGCATGGCAGCGTGAGAATTTGCACGGTAAGTTCCGCGACTGGGAGAAGTCAGTTGATTATCTGCCGCTGCTGACGCCGCAGAAGCTGGATTTGTTGCACAGCGTGAGTGCGGATGTTGAGGATCTGACCGATCGTCAGCGTCTTGGCATTGAAAATCTGCTGCGCAATTTGATGCCGTGGCGTAAAGGTCCTTATTCGCTGTACGGTACCGAGATTGATACCGAATGGCGTTCCGACTGGAAATGGGATCGCGTGTTGCCGCACATTTCGCCGTTGCAGCATCGCACGGTTTTGGATGTCGGCTGCGGCAGCGGTTATCACATGTGGCGCATGATTGGCGCGGGCGCGAAGTTGGTGGTCGGCATCGATCCGATGCAGCTGTTTTTGTGCCAGTTTGAAGCGGTGCGTAAGCTGTTGGGCGACGATCGTCGGGCGCATTTGCTGCCGCTGGGCATTGAGCAACTGCCGGCGTTACAAGCATTCGATACCGTGTTTTCGATGGGCGTGCTTTATCACCGTCGTTCGCCGCTTGATCACCTGATGCAGCTGAAAAATCAGTTAGTCAGCGACGGTGAGTTGGTGCTGGAGACGCTGGTGATTGAAGGCGATGAGAACGCGGTGTTGGTGCCGGGTGAACGTTATGCGCAGATGCGTAATGTGTACTTTATCCCTTCTGCGGCAGCGCTGAAGAGCTGGCTGGAGAAGTGCGGATTTGTCGATGTGCGCATCGCGGATTACGCGGTGACGTCTGTGGAAGAGCAGCGTCGCACCAGCTGGATGACCAGCGAGTCGCTGGCCGAGTTCCTTGATCCGAATGACAGCAGTAAGACCGTTGAAGGTTATCCCGCTCCGCTGCGTGCTGTGTTAGTGGCGCGCAAGCCGTAATGCTTAACGCCGCGATAGCGCCAGCTTCGCGGCAAAGCCAATAAAGACGCAGCCCGTCAGGCGATCCATCACTTTCAGCACCGCTGGACGACGCAGATGCGTCGCAAAGTACTGGCTGCTGCCAATCAACACCGCATTCCACACCAAACCAATCACCATATGCGTGAGCGCCATCAGCGTGCACCACAGAGGCACCGATGCGCCCGCCGGAATGAACTGCGGCAGGAAGGTGACGTAGAAGACGCCAACTTTGGGGTTTAACAAGTTGCCAAATAGCCCGCGTGTGAAGCATGCAACATAGCTTTGCTCTTTATTCTGCGCATGCTGACCTGCTTCCGCTTGGGTACGCGGGTTGATGAGTAATTTGACGCCGAGATAGAGCAGATAGGCCGCACCGATCCATTTCAGCAGGTTATACGCCATTTCCGATGCCAGCAGCAGCGCGCCTAATCCAAGGCCCACCGCAACGCCCCACACCAGGCAACCCAGCGTGACGCCAAACGCCGTGGCCGATGCACGTTTCCAACCTTGCGCGGCGGCAGATCGTAACACTAATGCAGTATCAAAACCGGGCGTAAGCGTGAGGATGGTGATGGCGAAGAGGAAAGATAAAATTAGTGTCATGCGATGTTCTCAATTGCTCCGGTGCGTTTCAGGCTGAAAACAAGGGCCGCTGCGTAAAGACGTCGTGGACACATCCCTGTGGACTCTGCCAGCGCATCCATGCGCTGGAAGCTTTACTACGCGGCCCTTGTTCTCAGCCTTTATGTGGAATTCGTGCGGTTTAATCTTGTGCGGCTGTTTCGCTGGGGGCGTTCCAGTATTGGTATTTATAAGCGGAGCTGAGATGGCGTTCAATGGTCCCTTTGGCGAATACTTCGGTTTCATGCAGATAACTGAGCGTACAGTTGCCCACTTCATCCCACAGTTGGCACTCATCCACCGAGCGTAGCGTGCTGACTGGCGTGGTCGATGTGCCGTTCAGGCGCAGTTCCCGCCACTGGTTATCGTAGCTGTAAGTATCTTTGCTACGCGCGCTACTGGATGAAGTCACCAATCCTTGTGGATTCCAGCGCCAGCTGCTTTCGCCACTGGTCATGCTGTCGCTGCCGCGCGCCACGCTTTTTTCTACTCTGAACTGTTTGTCATAGCGGTAAGTGGTATCGGTAAAGCCATCTTTGCCCATGCTGGTGAATTTATCGGATGAGCTGACGATGTTGCCATGCTGGCCGATTTGCCAGCTGATGGTGCCCTGACGGTTATCGACCACTTCTTCCTGCCCCGCTTTAATTACTTTGACCATGTAGGCATATTCCGCCACCCAGCCACGCTGGACGCGGGCGATATGCTGTTCCATCGTCAGCAGGACGTTGCCTTCATTTTTGTCGTAGGAGATATCGGCCACCATTAAATCGCCGCACTGATCAAATTGGCCGAGTACGCGCTTTTGCGAGTTCACATCTTTGCCAAATTCGCCCGCCACCACCTGACGCACCGCGCCTTTGGCATCGCCACCCAGCATGATCCAGTTGTTGCTGCTGGTGATGTTTTTGCTCATCGGTGGACACGCCGTGCTGACCGCCAGCGCAACGCCGCAGTAGGGGAGAAGCAGCAGTAAAACGGTACAAGGGATGGATTTCATGAAGGTTATCCGTACGAGGCCATAGAGTAATCAAAGCATCATTTACACGATCACGCTATCTCTACGGGAATGGCAGATAAAAAGAACCCCAGTTAGAATAACTGGGGTTGGTACTTGCAAACATCACGTCGTTTGGACTGGCGTGCTGCGCGGCAAAATCGGGGTGAATTCAGGCTACCCGGATGGCGCTCATCTGCGTCATGCTTTTCATGGCTTCAACCACATCACCATCAACGCAATAGCGACTGAATTCATCGGTTTCCGCTTCGGAGCACATTGAAACACCGGCTTTGCGGTAGCGCATCGGCGAAGCGACTAAACGGCTGGCGGAGCTGTGAACTTCCTGCAATCCACTGTCGATGAACTTCTGGATGTTGCTCAAGCGGACGCCTGCACCGGCCATAATAATCGGACCTGTGCTGTGTTCATTTAGTTCCCGTAATAATGCAATTCCTGCTTCGGCGCTCTGTTGCTGGCCAGACGTCAGGATGCGCGCGATGCCTAAATCAGCCAGCACCTCAAGCGAGCGTTTTGGACTGTGGCATAAATCGAAGGCGCGATGGAAAGTGACGTCCATGCCGTCACACAGCGTCATAATCTGCTGCATACGAGCAATATCGACATGTGCATCTTCATCCAGCATGCCAATCACTAAGCCGGGAAAACCGAGTTCACGCATTAGCGCAACATCAGATTTCATCGACTCAAACTCATAGTTGGTGTAACAAAAATCGCCGCCACGCGGACGGACGATAGGGTGTACCGGGATCGAAATTTCACGACGTGCCGCTTCCAGCACGCCGGCTGAAGGCGTCAACCCACCTTCGCGCGGTGCGCTGCACAGCTCCACGCGATCGGCACCGGACAGCTGCGCAGTCATTGCGCAGTCGATGCCGTAGCAACAAATTTCCAGTTTCGTCATACCATGCTCCTTCTCATGACTTCTGGCTCGGGATGAATGCTTCAGTTAGTCTACTTAATTGGACAGTTTACGTGGAACTCGCACTATGGCATTCGATTTTAATCAATGGATAGACCGTCGTCACAGCGATAGTTTGAAATGGCACAAATATGGTGATCGCGATGTGCTGCCGCTCTGGGTAGCGGACAGCGATTTCCGTTCGCCGCCGAGTGTGATTGAGGCCATTAAACAGCGCGCTGAGCACGGCGTTTTTGGCTATGGCGCAACGCCAAGCGGATTGATTGATATCACCCTTTCCCGTTTAGCGCAGCGCTACAACTGGCAGATTGAGCCGGACTGGATTGTGTTATTGCCTGGCGTGGTGTGCGGTTTGAATCTTTCGGTCCGCGCATTCACGGAATCTGGCGAATCCACGGTTTCCCCAACGCCAATTTATCCACCGTTTCGCGGTGCAGCAAAACTGGCCGATCGCGCGCAGGTGCATTTACCGCTGCGTTTACAGGACGATCGCTGGGTGATGGATCTGGATGCCAGCGCCATGCAGGGCAATGAGCGCCTGCTAATGCTGTGTAATCCGCAGAATCCAGGTGGCACGGTTTATCGTAGTGACGAGCTGGAAGCCCAGCTGGCATTTGCGCAGCAGCATGATTTGATCGTCTGCTCCGATGAAATCCATTGCGATCTGCTGCTGTCACCCGGCGTGCAACACATTCCGTTTGCATCATTAAGTGAAGATGCCGCACAGCGCAGCATTACGCTGATCTCGCCGTCGAAAACATTCAACATTGCCGGGTTGGGCGCTTCGATGGCGATCATTCCCAATCCAGAGCTGCGCGCACGCTTCAAACGCGTGCGGGAAGGCATTGTGCCAGGCGTGGATATTCTGGCGCTGGTGGCGGCCGAAGCGGCGTGGCGCGATGGCGATGAATGGCTGGCGGCGCAGTTGGATTATCTGCGCGCCAATCGTGATTGGCTGGTGGCGCAGGTCAATGCGCTGCCAGAACTGCAAATGGCCGCGCCGGAAGCGACTTACCTCGGTTGGATCGACGCAAGCAAACTGGATGTTGCCAACCCAATGGACTACTTCGAGCAGCACGGCCTCGGTTTTTCACCGGGTCACGATTTTGGCGACGATAATTTCGTGCGCTTCAACTTTGGCTGTACGCGCGCCACGCTGGAACAAGCGGTGGCGCGTTTGCAGCAGGCGGTAGCAGCGCGCCGTTAAGCCTGCTCGCTGGCGACAATCTCTTCCAGTCGCCACGGATGAAACTTGATGGTGGTTTGCCCGTCCGTTACCGCCAGCGTCGGATTGGGCAAACGCTCGTTCTCGCCTTTGGGCGCGCTGGTTTTAAACGAGATGCCCGGCTGCGTCAGCGCATCATCCGAGAGCAGCGCCATCGCCCGCACACCCAGCGTTTCCGGTTCACCTCGCAGCACAATCTCCACGTGTTCCCAGCCTTCATGGCGATACAGTTTCTCACCCGGCCACGGCAGTTCAATCACATCGATTTGCCAGCACGCCAGGTCTAATGGCTGATGCAGTTTGAACAAGCAGATCGGGCGACCATTGATCATTGCTTCGGAAAACTGCGTGCCGATTTGCAGCAATCCGGTTTTCCAGCGTTCTGCAGTCGCAAACTGGTGGCAGCGCACCGCAACGTGATCGGCTTCATGTTCAGCCAGGTTAATGCCTAAACGTTCAGCAAATCCCGCCAGAGAGTGCTCAAAACGAGCCAGGTCTTGTTTTAAATCATCCAATTCCATAGGAAAGT
The DNA here is from genome assembly GCF_032054795.1 of Pantoea sp. CTOTU49201. Lineage (NCBI taxonomy): Bacteria > Pseudomonadati > Pseudomonadota > Gammaproteobacteria > Enterobacterales > Erwiniaceae > Pantoea > Pantoea sp. CTOTU49201. The sequence goes on along the minus strand of NZ_DAMBSA010000025.1, from coordinate 7,762 downwards.
TGGTCCGCATCACGTTTCACCTCTAATTCAGTTCAGGTTTACTAATCAATATGAAATTTGCTAGCCGTTGATTCCGCTTGACAAAATTGTCGGATTCATCCGATTTAGGCGTCAAAAAGGCTGAAAACCGCATAAATAGACCATTCATTTCGGATTTATCGCCAAAACAGGTCCAGCAGTTACTTTATGAAAGTGGCTTAACCTTCTGTTATTATTCAGGATAGTTAATACAATGAGATAACTCTTATTTAAGTTGCAAACAATTGCAGCCTGATACCCTTTCTTATAAATTTGTGTTTCACAACTACAAGGAACGGCCTTATGTCTATGCTCATTGTTGTCGCGGTCCTGATTGCATTAATGGGATTTGCAATTTCCCGCCATTGGAAGGTGCGTGAAGACAAAAGCGTTAAAAATCCTCGTCGTCACCCACGGCGCCGTTAATCGGCGCTGAGGGCCCGATGTTACGTCTCACTGAATACCGAATAGCTGACTCACTTTAACATTTCACGTATACTTCCCCTCTTATTTTTCCGTCCCGCCGCGCAGTTGCGGGATGACGACATCGGCTCGCCGCCTACAGGCGGGCCTTTTCAGCATATGAAGGTAACGCGGTGAATATTCAGGCTCTTCTTTCCGACAAAGTCAGTCAGGCAATGATTGCGGCGGGTGCGCCTGCCGATTGCGAACCTCAGGTTCGTCAGTCTGCGAAGGTACAGTTCGGTGATTACCAGGCAAACGGTATGATGGCCGTGGCGAAAAAGCTCGGTCAGGCACCGCGACAACTGGCTGAGCAGGTGATTCAGCATCTGGATCTTAACGGCATCGCCAGCAAAGTCGAAATCGCCGGTCCCGGCTTTATCAATATCTTCCTCGATCGTGCATGGCTGGCGGCGCAAACCGCGCAGGCGCTGCAGCTGCCGCGCCTCGGTGTGAGCAGTGTCGCGCCGCAAACTATCGTGGTGGATTACTCCGCGCCCAACGTGGCGAAGCAGATGCATGTCGGTCACGTCCGCTCCACCATCATTGGTGATGCCGCGGTGCGTACGCTGGAGTTCCTCGGCCACAACGTCATCCGCGCCAACCACGTCGGCGACTGGGGCACGCAGTTTGGTATGCTGATCGCCTATCTGGAAAAGCAGCAGAACGAACATCACGAAGAGATTGCGCTGGCTGACCTGGAAGCCTTCTACCGCGAAGCCAAAGTGACCTACGATGCTGACGAAGCTTTTGCCGAGCGCGCACGTAATTACGTGGTGAAACTGCAAGGTGGCGATGAATATTGCCGCAGCATGTGGAAGAAGTTGGTCGATATCACCATGAGCCAGAACCAGCTGGTCTATGACCGCCTGAACGTGACGCTGACGCGCAAAGATGTGATGGGTGAAAGCCTGTACAACGACATGCTGCCGGGCATCGTCGCCGATCTGCGCGAAAAAGGGTTGGCGGTGACCAGCGAAGGCGCCACGGTAGTTTTCCTTGATGAGTTCAAAAACAAGGAAGGCGAACCGATGGGCGTGATCATTCAGAAGAAAGATGGCGGCTATCTCTACACCACCACCGACATCGCCTGCGCCAAATACCGCTTCGAAACCCTGCATGCCGATCGCGTGCTCTACTACATCGATTCCCGTCAGCATCAGCATCTGCAACAGGCGTGGACCATCGTGCGTAAAGCCGGTTACGTGCCAGAATCGGTACCGCTTGAGCATCACGCGTTCGGCATGATGCTGGGTAAAGATGGTCGTCCATTTAAAACCCGCAGCGGCGGCACGATTCGCCTCGCCGATTTGCTGGATGAAGCGGTCGAACGCGCGCATGCGTTGGTCAGCGAGAAGAATCCAGAAATGTCAGCGCAAGAGCTGAAAGATCTGTCGGAAGTGGTGGGTATCGGCGCAGTGAAATACGCTGACCTGTCGAAAAGCCGCACCACCGATTACATCTTCGACTGGGACAACATGCTGGCATTCGAAGGCAATACCGCGCCTTACATGCAATACGCCTACACGCGCGTGCTGTCGGTGTTCCGCAAAGCCGGCATTGATGCCGATAGCCTGAGCGGTGACATCGTGCTGACCGAAGAGCGTGAAGCGCAGCTGGCTACGCGTCTGCTGCAGTTCGAAGAAGTGATTACGCAGGTCGCTCGCGACGGTACGCCACACGTGATGTGTGCTTACCTGTACGATCTGGCCGGCCAGTTCTCCGGCTTCTACGAACACTGCCCGATTCTCTCCGCCGATGACCAGAACATCCGTCAGAGCCGTCTGCAGCTGGCCGCGTTAACCGCGAAAACGCTGAAGCAAGGTCTGGACACGCTGGGCATTAAAACCGTCGAGCGCATGTAATACCATCAGCGGAGAGCGCCGCAAACGGCTCTCCGCTGCTTTCCCTCTTCCTCTCTATTAAAAATCCCCCTTAAACTGCTCTGAATTTGGCTTTGCTCCTGCCCAACACCTGCAATTTCTCTCGCTTCATACGCTTTCTCATTTTTCCGACACAGCTCACCAAATAAACAAAACTCATACCTTCATAACCATTTTATGGCAGACAAAGTCGCACGCCATCCCTAATTTGGTAATGGAAGCAAGAAAGCTAAAACATGCAACAAGCTGTTTTAAAAGCTAAAAACTATAAAACTTACCCCTGCAATCGGGTTAAAGTGATGCCCCCGGCCCATGTCAGGGCGGAATAAAATCTCAACCCGATAACGTCATTAATAAAAAAATCAGAGCGTATCCTATGAGCAATCACGACATTATCGATGTAAAAGGCTGGATCGACGCCCGCCCGATCACCGGATACCAGTGGCTGACCCTCAGCCTGTGTTTCATCATCATCATGTTTGATGGCTACGACGCGGCAGCGATGGGTTTCATTGCGCCCGCGCTGATTGAAGACTGGGGCATCAGCCACGCGGAAATGGGGCCGATTCTCGGCGCTGCGATGTTCGGCGTGGCGATTGGCGCGCTGATCGCCGGTCCGTGGTCCGACAAATTCGGCCGGAAGCGCGTGCTGCTGCTGTCGATTGCCGTCTTCGCCTGCTTCAGCCTGATGAGCGCCTTCGCCCGTACGCCGCTGGAAATGGGCGCGTTACGTTTTCTCACCGGCCTTGGTCTCGGCGCGGTGATGCCCAACTGCGTCACGCTGGTGTCGGAATATATGCCGGAGCGCCGCCGCAGCCTGATGATCACCGTGATGTACAGCGGGTTTAATATCGGTTCCGGATTGGGCGGATTCATCGCCGCCGGCATGCTGCCGCACTTTGGCTGGCAAGCGGTGCTGGGTTTTGGTGGTCTGTTGCCGTTGCTGATGTTGCCGCTGCTGCTGTGGCTGCTGCCGGAATCGGCGATGTACATGGTGGTGCGCAAAGTCAGTCGCGACAAGATTGCTGCGGTGCTCAAACGTCTGGGCGGCGAGTTCTCCGCCGGTACCGCCTTTGTGCTCAATGCGCCGATCATCCCGAAAAAAGCCCAGGTGCTGCAGCTGTTCAGCCGCGGCTATGCGGGCGGCACGGTGGTGTTGTGGCTAACCTACTTCATGGGTCTGTTCGTCATCTACCTGCTGAACGGCTGGCTGCCGACCATTCTGCGTTCTGGCGGCGTAACGCTGGAGCGTGCGGCGATTGTCGCGGGCTTGTTCCAGCTGGGCGGCACTTTTGGCGGCCTGATGGTCGGCGGGCTGATGGACCGTTTCAAAGCGAAATATGTTATCGCCCTGTTCTATCTGCTGGGCAGCTTCTGCCTGGTATCGCAGGGCATCTGGAGCTTTGGCCCGAATGTGCTGGCGCTGCTGGTGTTCCTTGCAGGCGTCTGTATTAACGGCGCGCAAACCGGATTACAAGCCTTCTCCCCAGCCTTTTATCCCACTGAAATGCGCGCCACCGGCGTGTGCTGGATGCACGGCATTGGACGCAGCGGCGCCATTATCAGCTCCTCGCTGGGCGGCGTGCTGCTCGGCGTGTTCCCTGGGCAAACAGCCATTTTTATCGTTTTGTCGCTCCCGGCAGTTTTGGCGGCACTTTCCATCACCCGACATCACCCTGCACAGGTGGCCCGTCAGGTTAAAGGCATCGACCTTAATGACCTGCCGTCCCTGTCGCGTACCCTCAATAATCGATGAAGTAGAGGTCAAAAAATTATGGCTAAAATCATAGGCGGTTTAGCGGTTTCTCATACCCCCACCATTGGCTTTGCGGTTGATCACAACAAGCAGCAGGAAGGCGCATGGGCTCCGATTTTCGATGGCTTTGCGCCGATGCAGCGCTGGCTGGAAGAGAAGAAACCGGACGTGCTGCTGTATGTGTTTAACGATCACGTCACCTCCTTCTTTTTCGATCACTATTCGGCCTTTGTGCTGGGCATTGATGACGAATATGCCGTGGCGGATGAAGGCGGCGGCCCGCGCGATCTGCCACCGGTTAAAGGTCATGCGGCGCTGTCACAGCATATTGGTGCCAGCCTGATGGCGGATGAATTCGATATGTCATTCTTCCAGGACAAAGCGCTGGATCACGGCCTGTTTTCGCCGCTGTCGGCGCTGGCACCGTGGCAAGGCGGCTGGCCAATGCAGGTGGTTCCGCTGGCGGTCGGCGTTTTACAGTTCCCGATTCCGACGGCACGTCGCTGCTATAAACTCGGCCAGGCACTGAAGCGCGCGGTAGAGAGTTTCCCGGAAGATCTGAAAGTTGCGGTAGTAGCAACCGGCGGCGTTTCACATCAGGTACACGGCGAGCGCTGCGGCTTTAACAACCCGGAATGGGATGCACAGTTTATCGATCTGTTGATCAACGATCCCGAGCGCCTGACCGAAATCACCCTGGCGGAATACGCCACGCTCGGCGGCCTGGAAGGCGCGGAAGTGATTATGTGGTTGATCATGCGCGGCGCGCTGTCGGCCAACGTCGAGAAACTGCATCAGGATTACTACCTGCCATCGATGACCGGTATCGCCACGCTGATCCTCGAAAACCAGTCTCGTGAAGCGCCGGTTGATGTGCACCAGCGTCAGCGCGACAAGATCAACCTGCAAATGAGCGGCGTGGAAAAACTGCCCGGCACCTATCCGTTCACCCAGGCGCGCAGCCTGAAAGCGCTGCGTATCAACCGTTTTCTGCACCGCATGATTCAGCCAGAATGGCGTAAGCGTTTCCGCGAAGCTCCGCAGGCGCTGTATCAGGGAGCCGGGCTGACTGATGAAGAGCAAACGCTAATTACCCAACTCGACTGGCGCGGCATGATCCATTACGGCGTCAGCTTCTTCCTGCTGGAAAAACTGGGTGCGGTGGTGGGCGTGTCTAACCTGCATATCTACTCGGCGATGCGCGGCGAAACGCTGGAACAGTTCCAGCAGACGCGCAATCAGCAGGTGCTCTACTCGGTAGCGGGGAAAAAAGAGTGATGTTTACGCAACCGGTTATCGACTGCCACCACCACGTTTTTGATCCCAAGAACTTTCCCTGGGCGCCCGAGAGCGCCTACAACCCAGACGGACACGAGCTGGCGACGCCGGATTACTATCGCGCCGTGATGCAGGCCTACAACATCAGCCATTCGCTGATTGTCGGCCCAACGTCGGGCTATAACACCGACAATCGCTGCCTGCTGGATACCATCAAGCGCGGTGAAGGCCGTTTCAAGGGCATTGCCGTCACGCCGCGTGACGTGGATAGCGACACACTCGCCAGCCTGAAAGATCAGGGCATTGTTGGTATTGCGCTGAACGTGGCGATGCTGGGCACCGAGCCGTTTCTCCAGCTTGATACTCTGATGGGCAGGCTGGCGGAGCTGGATCTGTTTGCCCAGATTCAGGTGCAGAACGATCAGCTGCTGGCGCTAATGCCGCTGCTGTCACGCACCCGCACGCGTTTGCTGATCGATCACTCCGGCCGACCAGACGTCGGCGCAGGCGTAGCACAACCGGCCTTTCAGGCGCTGCTGTCGCTGGCCGGTCAGCAACGTACCAGCGTGAAACTTTCCGGGCTGGCGAAATTTTCCCGGCAGCCGTATCCCTTCAGCGATGGACATCCTTATCTGCTGGCCTTGCTGGACGCTTTCGGTGCGGAAAACTGCATGTGGGGATCGGACTGGCCCTTCCTGCGCGCCACTGAACGCATGGATATGGGCACGCAACTGCTGTTGATCGAACAGCTGATCCCCGATGAAAAGAGCCGCCGTCAGGTGCTTTGGCACACGCCACAGCGGCTGTTTGGTTTTACTGAATTACAGGAGTCATGATGAGAACCATCTATGTACTGAACGGCCCGAACCTCAATTTGCTGGGCACCCGTGAGCCGGAAACCTATGGCTCCGACACGCTGCAAAGCGTGGAAGCGCTGTGCCGCGCAACGGCGGAAGAGCTGGGCGTAGCGATTGAGTTTCGCCAGACCAACCACGAAGGTGAAATGATTGAGTGGATTCAGCAGGCGCGTCTCGAGGCGCAGGCGCTGGTGATCAACCCAGCGGCGTGGACACACACCTCGGTGGCGATTCGCGATGCGGTGACCGGCGTGGCGTTGCCGCTGTGGGAAGTGCATATCACCAACGTGCACAAACGTGAGCCCTTCCGTCACCACTCCTATCTTTCCGACGTCGCGCAGGGCGTTATCTGCGGCTACGGCATTCGCGGTTACCGCTATGCGTTGATGGAAGCGGCGCGCGCAGGTTGATTATTGGTCCTGCCCGCACACTTCACGCAGGCAGCGGATCAGCGCATCCGCTGCCGGTGAGTGCAGACAGCCCGCACGCACCGTCAGCCCGATGGCGCGATCGGTATCCGGTAACGGAACCGGCAGCGCCACCAGCGCACCGGACGCCAGTTCCACTTCCAGCTGGTGCGCGGAGACCGCCGCCAGCATATCCGACTGCATCAGCAAGCCGCGCACCAACGCCAAATCGCCGGTTTCCACCACCGGATCGGGCGCCGGAATGCCCATCGCCTGAAAACTGTTGTTCAGCAGATACCGCGCTGGCGTGGCCGAACGCGGCAGCACCCAACGCGCAGCGCGCAGATCTTCGGTGGAAAGCTCACGTCCCACCAGCGGATGATCGTGACGCGCCAGCAGCACCATGCGTTCCGAGAACAGCGTCTCGCGCGTGACGTCCAGCGCATCCTCATCGCGGCGCAGCGCGCCAAAGATAAAATCGATATCGCCAGAGCGCATTTCCGAGGCCAGCACGCCAAAGGCGCTTTCACTGGTTACCACGCGCACGCCCGGATAACGCGCCGTCAGCATCACAATCGCCTGCGGCAGAATGCGCGTACGGCCCAGCGGCAGTGCGCCCACGCGCACCGTTCCCTCAAGTATCCCGCTGCGCGCGGCGATATCGGCCGGAATATGGCGCAGTTCATTCAGCGCACGCCGCACGTTGGCTTCAATTTCACGCCCGGCCAGCGAAGGCATCATGCCGTGCGGCGTGCGCTCCAGCAGCGCGATGCCCGCGCCGTTTTCCAGCACGCGCAGCGCGGCGCTTACCGCTGGCTGGCTCAGTCCGAGCCGTGCCGCCACCGTCTGCATGTGCCGCGTCTGGCATAGCGTGATAAAAATTTGCAGCCGACGCACATTAAACAGCCACAGCGGTTCCGCATCGCTGCGCTGTGCGCCGCGTCCTTGCAATTTTGCCAGCCGCTGCGGCACCTGATGCAGCTCTTCAATCGCCCGCAACGCGCGCGGCAGCACGCATTTACCGAAGTCAGTCAGCATCATGCCACCGGCATGACGTTCAAACAGCGTCACGCCTAAGGTGAGTTCCATGTCGCGAATGGC
>NZ_DAMBSA010000024.1:0-21843 GCF_032054795.1 Pantoea sp. CTOTU49201 | reverse complement strand
CTGCGTTGCCGCTTTGCCGTCTCAGTGGTGGCGCATTATAGGGAGTTATTCGGAGGTGACAAGGGTTTATTGCAAATAAATTACTGTTCGACCTAAATTTCGCCACAACGCTGTATTTCACAACGATTTGCCTGGTAACTGTGCAAAATCCTGGGCAAAAAGCGCCACTTTATTCCAATCGGTGTATTCAACTTCTTTCGATGCATCGGTTTCGCCGCCGGTCATACGCATAATGAATTGAATCATGACGCGATCAAACCAGCGATAACGTGGATAACGCAACGCGCCAGCGAATACTGCACAGCAATCGGGTTGCCACGGTGACTGCTCCAGGAACTTACGCGTATATGCATTAGTCTCTGGCGTGCACTTATCGGCTTTGCGCGCAGTGAGATTGACACTAAAGAAGCCGCTTACGCGCTGCTGCAACTGAGCTTTGTTCTGCGTAACAAACTTGAGCAATACCGGATTGAAATGACCGTAACGGATCGAAGCACCAATCAGCACGCGATCGTACTGCAACCAATCAATCTGGTTTGCCTCCAGTAGATCGATCACGTCACACAGTTGATGCGGCACTAACGTCTGCGCAATGCGCGCGGCAATGTCACGGGTTTGCCCATCGCGGCTGGAATACAGAATCAACGCTTTCATTACTCAATCCTATTTTATTATTCGCGCCAGAAGGTCGGCGTGAACAGCACCAGCAGCGTGAACACTTCAAGACGTCCAAACAGCATGGTCAAAATCAAAATCCACTTCGCGACATCATTCATTGAAGTGAAGTTGTCTGCCACGACACCCAAACCGGGCCCGAGGTTATTCAGAGTCGCGGCCACGGCAGCAAAAGCAGAGAAGTCATCCACGCCGGTGGCGATGATGGCCAGCATGCTGAGCAAGAACACCAGCGCATAAGCTGAGAAGAACCCCCACACCGCTTCGAGGATACGTTCCGGCAACGCGCGATTACCCAGTTTGATGGTGTAAACCGCATTCGGGTGCACCAAACGCTTCAGCTCACGCGAACCCTGTTTGAACAGCAGCAGAATGCGGATCACCTTCAATCCGCCGCCCGTAGAACCCGCCATGCCGCCGATAAAGGCCGAACACAGCAGCAGCACCGGCAGGAACAGCGGCCAGCGTGCAATGCTGTCAGTGGTAAAACCGGCCGTTGTTGCCATCGAAACCACCTGGAAAAACGCTTGATTCAGCGTTTGCCAGCCGCTGGCGTACACATTGTGGAACCACAGCACGATGGTACAGATCAGCACTAAGGTCAGTTGTACACCAATAAACATGCGGAATTCGGGATCGCGCCAGTACACTTTCAGGTTGCGACCACTTAATAAAGAGAAGTGCAGGCCATAGTTACAGCCCGATATCAGCAGAAATACCGCGACGATGGTATTGATGGTTGGGCTATTAAAGTAGCCGATGCTGGCATCATGGGTTGAAAACCCGCCAATCGCGATAGTCGAGAAGCTATGGCCGATAGCATCAAACATCGGCATGCCCGCCAGCCACAGCGCCACCGCGCATGCGACGGTGAGCAACACATAGATCAGCCACAGCGTTTTCGCTGTTTCCGCAATACGCGGGCGCATCTTGTTATCTTTCAGCGGACCCGGCATTTCAGCGCGATACAGCTGCATGCCACCTACGCCCAGAATCGGTAGAATCGCCACCGCCAGCACAATGATCCCCATCCCGCCGAGCCATTGCAGCATCTGACGATAGAACAGAATCGCTTTCGGCAACGTATCCAGCCCCACCAGCGTGGTGGCGCCGGTGGTAGTCAGGCCAGAGAAGGATTCAAAGAACGCATCGGTAATTGAAAGATGCGGCTGCTCGGCGAAGATAAATGGCATCGCACCGACGCTGCCCAGCACGGTCCAGAACAGCACCACAATGAGGAAGCCTTCGCGCGGCTTGAGTTCGCTTTTCTGCTTGCGGTTAGGCCACCACAGCAGCGAACCGATGACGATTGCCATCATAAAGGTCTGACTGAATGCGCGCCCGGCACCATCACGGTAAATCAAGGCGACGAGGCCCGGTAAAATCATGGTCACCGAGAACAGAATCACCAGCAGGCCCACGATGCGGGTAATGGCGCGAAAATGCATTCAGCCGTTTCCTTTAAACAGAAGCTTTTAGTTTGTCAGCGGGATGAGCGTCAGCGCGCCCCGGCTGTAATCAGAGAGGTTTTGGCGAAAGCCATCAATCTGCGCATGCGGCAATGCTAAACGCAGCGCAATACGATCCTGATAATGGCTCTCTTCTATAATGCCGTCAAAACGCTGCAGCAGGCGCTCGATGTCGCTGAGTTGGGCGTAATCGCATTGCAGGGTAAAAGATTCCATCGGCACTTTACGCTGACGCGCCAGTTGCTTCAGCCCTTGCTGTACGCCGCCACCATATGCTTTAACCAGTCCGCCGGTGCCCAGCATAATGCCACCATAATAACGCACCACCACCGCAGTGATCTCACCGACACCGCTGCCCATCAACTGAGCCAGCATCGGTTTGCCGGCGGTGCCGGATGGTTCACCATCATCGGAGAAACCCAACTGCTGCGAATCATCCGGCGCACCCGCTACCCACGCCCAGCAGTGATGCCGCGCGGTGGGATGTTCCTGCTTCACCTGCTGCACAAACGCGCGCGCCGCTTCCACGCCCGCCGTGTGCGCCAGCAAGGTAATGAAGCGGCTTCTCTTGATGGTTTCCTCGCTGAGACTCACGGCCTCAGCGGGAATATCGTAAGCATCCATCAGGCAAGGTGCAGATCGCGCGTCATGTTTTCAATGCGATTAGCGTGGATCACCACGTTATCCTCGATACGAATACCGCCGTACGGTTTCAGTGCATCGATTGCCGCCCAGTCAAAGTATTGACTGAACTTGCCGCCGCGCAGCTTCGCCAGCAGCGAATCGATAATATAGAAGCCCGGTTCGATAGTCAGCACCATGCCAGGTTCCAGCACGCGCGTACAACGCAAATACGGATACTGCGACGGTGCCGCCAGATGCGTGCCGTTGTCGTCCTGCATAAAGCCAGCCACGTCGTGCACCTGCAGGCCAAGCGGATGTCCAAGGCCATGCGGCATAAACGGACCGGTTAAATCTTCCGCCACCAGCGTCTCTTCGGTCAGGCCTTTCACCAATTCGAACTTCAGCAGCAGACGCGCAATGCGCTGATGCATCTGCAGATGATAATCGGTATAGCGCACGCCAGCTTTCAAAGTAGCGATCAGCGCCAGCTCTTCCTTGTTCATCGCCGCAACCATTTCGGCATAGCGCGATTTGCTCTGCGCCGCATAGCTGCGCGTCAGGTCAGCGGCATAACCGAGATATTCCGCACCGGCGTCAATCAGGAAGCTGTGGCGTTTGGCCGGCGGCTGATGATCCAGTTTGGTGTAATGCAGCACTGCGGCATGTTCATTCAGCGCGATGATGTTGCCGTAAGGCACATCGGTATCGCGATGGCCGGTTGCGGTCAGATAGGCGATATTGATATCGAACTCGCTCATACCCGAGAAGAACGCCTCTTTGGCCGCGCGATGACCCGCCACCGCCAGCTTCTGCGCTTCACGCATACACGCCAGTTCGTACTCAGTTTTGATACTGCGATGATAATGCAGGAAATCGATCACACCTTTCGGGTTCACCTGCTCGCTGTTAATACCGAGCTGTGAAGCACGTGATGGCACCGGACCGATATAGGCCACGTTTTCGCGCTGTGCAGGCAGCAACTGCGCGATCTCATCGGCACTCTTCAGGCCAATCACGTCCACATCGTTGGTCCAGAAGCTGTTGGGCAGCGGCTCAACGTTGTGCCAGTAATCTACCGGTGAATAGAACCACAGCTTGGGTTTATTCACGCCATCAATCCATAACCAGCAGTTTGGCACCTGCGTCACCGGCACCCACGCTTTGAACTGGGGATTCACCTTAAACGGATAGTCGTGATCGTCGAGAAAAACGGTCAGCAGCTCGCCGGAATGAATCAGCATGGCATCAAGCTTAAAGCGAGCCAACACCTGCTGCGCTCGCTGCTGCAGCGTATTGATGTGCGCGTGATACAGGGTTTTCAGTGAATCCATGGACTTGTCTCCAATGTCGCGAAAGTGGCCGCAGTGTAGCACAGCCGTGTAAGCGATGCCGTGCTGCACACGCTGTGATCGTTGTATCAAATAAGCAAACTCTCGTTTGCAAATAATTAACATCAGACTCACACTCCAACTCATCTGGTATGACCAGATCAACTTTCGCGGTTTCAGGAGACGGACATGCTCTACCAAGGCGATACCCTTTCAGTTCACTGGCTTGACGACGGCATCGCCGAGCTGGTTTTCGATGCGCCCGGTTCGGTGAACAAACTCGATACCAAAACCGTTGCCTCATTGGGCGAGGCATTAAGCGTATTAGAACAGCAACCCGCGCTGCGCGGTCTGCTGCTCTCGTCGGCCAAACCGGCATTTATCGTCGGTGCTGACATCACAGAATTCCTGTCGCTGTTTGACGCGCCAGAAGAGAAACTGAGTCAGTGGCTGGCGTTTGCTAACAGCATCTTCAATCGCTTAGAGGATTTGCCGGTGCCAACCGTGGCCGCTATCGACGGCTATGCGCTGGGCGGCGGTTGTGAATGCATACTGGCAACCGACTTCCGCGTTGCCACGCCCACTGCGCGCATCGGCCTGCCGGAAACCAAACTGGGCATCATGCCAGGCTTTGGCGGCAGCGTGCGTTTGCCGCGTTTGCTGGGTGCCGATAGCGCGATGGAAATCATCGCCGCCGGTAAAGATGTTGATGGCAACAGCGCCCTGAAACTCGGTTTGGTGGATGCGGTGGTCAGCAGCGACAAACTACGTGACGCCGCGCTAACCGTATTGCAGGACGCCATTGTGCAAGGCAACTGGCAGGCACGCCGCGCGCCAAAGCTGGCGCCGCTGAAACTCAGCCCGATTGAAGCCGCCATGAGCTTCACCATCGCCAAAAGCATGGTGCTGCAAACCGCAGGCAAACACTATCCGGCACCGATTACCGCCGTGAAAACCATTGAAGCCGCCGCCAGCCTCGGACGTGATGATGCGCTGAAGCTGGAAACCGCCGCTTTTGTACCGCTGGCGCAGAGCGATGTGGCGCGTGCGCTGGTCGGTATCTTCCTGAACGATCAGTACGTCAAAGGCCTGGCGAAGAAGCACAGCAGCGCGGCCGGTGCGCCGCAGCAAGCCGCAGTACTAGGCGCAGGTATTATGGGCGGCGGCATTGCTTATCAATCGGCATGGAAAGGCGTGCCGGTGATGATGAAAGATATCAATCCGCAGGCGTTAACGCTGGGCATGACCGAAGCCAGCAAGCTGCTGAACAAACAGCTGGAGCGCGGCAAAATTGACGGCGCCAAACTGGCCAGCGTACTCACCACCATTCAGCCGACGCTGGATTACGCCGGATTCGAACGCACCGACGTAGTGGTGGAAGCGGTAGTGGAAAATCCGCAGATCAAAGCCAAAGTGCTGGCAGAAACCGAACAGCATCTGCGCGATGACGCCATTCTCGCCTCCAACACTTCAACCATTCCGATTAGCCAACTGGCGCAAGCCTTAAAACGTCCGGAAAACTTCTGCGGCATGCACTTCTTCAATCCGGTGCCGCGTATGCCGCTGGTCGAAGTGATTCGCGGTGAGAAAACCTCCGAAGCGACCCTCAGCAAAGTGGTGGCCTGGGCGAGCAAAATGGGCAAGACGCCGATTGTGGTGAATGACTGTCCCGGCTTCTTTGTGAACCGCGTGCTGTTCCCCTACTTTGCCGCTTTCAGCCTGCTGCTGCGCGACGGCGCGGATTTCCGTCAGGTCGATAAAGTGATGGAAAAACAGTTCGGCTGGCCGATGGGTCCAGCATGGCTGCTGGATGTGGTCGGCATTGATACCGCGCACCACGCTCAACAAGTGATGGCGCAAGGTTTCCCGTCTCGCATGCAGAAAGATTACCGCGACGCGATCGACGTGCTGTTCGAAGCCAAACGTTACGGCCAGAAAAACGGTCAGGGCTTTTACCGCTGGGAGCAGGATAAAAAAGGCAAAGCGCAGAAGAAAGCCGATGCAGCTGTCGATGCGCTGCTGGAACCGATTTGCCAGCCTAAGCGTGTGTTCAGCGATGACGAGATCGCCAACCGCATGATGCTGCCGATGCTCAACGAAGTGGTGCGCTGCCTCGAAGAGAAGATCATCGCTTCACCGGCCGAAGCCGATATGGCGCTGGTGTACGGTTTAGGCTTCCCGCCGTTCCGTGGCGGCGCGTTCCGCTACATGGATACGCTGGGCAACAGCAACGTGCTTGATCAGGCCAAACGTTATACCGCGCTCGGCCCGCTGTATGCGCTGCCGGAGCTGCTGTTGCAAAAAGCCCATCAGCATCATAGCTGGTATCCCGCGGTGCAACCGATTGACGAAGCGGCGCTGCAAAGTGCCTGAGGTAATGAAAATGGAAAAAGTAGTCATTGTTGATGCGGTCCGCACGCCGATGGGCCGCTCCAAAGGCGGTGCGTTTCGCCAGGTGCGCGCAGAAGATCTCTCGGCGCATTTGATGCGCGAGCTGCTGAGCCGCAATCCGGCGGTCGATCCCGCCACGCTGGACGACATTATCTGGGGCTGCGTGCAGCAGACGCTGGAGCAAGGCTTCAACATTGCACGTAACGCCGCGCTGCTGGCGGAGATCCCGCATCGCGTGCCTGCCAGCACCGTCAACCGCCTGTGCGGTTCGTCGATGCAGGCGCTGCATGACGCGGCGCGCGCCATTATGGTTGGCGATGCGCACAGCTGCCTGATTGGCGGCGTCGAGCATATGGGCCACGTGCCGATGAGCCACGGTGTGGATTTCCATCCGGGCCTGGGTCGCACGGTGGCGAAAGCGGCGGGCATGATGGGGTTAACCGCCGAGATGCTGGCGCGCATGCATCACATCACGCGTGAGCAGCAGGATGCTTTCGCATTGCGTTCACACCAGCGCGCCTGGGCGGCAACCCAACGCGGCGACTTCAAGCGTGAGATTGTGGCCACCTACGGCCACGACGCCGATGGCGTGTTGAAACGTTTTGAGAGCGACGAAGTGATTCGCGAAGAGACCAGCCTCGAAGGATTGGCTGCGCTGCGCCCGGCGTTCGATGCGGTTAACGGTACCGTGACTGCAGGCAGCTCCTCCGCGCTCTCCGACGGCGCAGCGGCGATGCTGATCATGAGCGAAAGCCGCGCACGTGAACTCGGTCTGACGCCGCGCGCGCGAATTCGCAGCATGGCAGTGGTCGGCTGCGATCCGTCGATTATGGGCTACGGTCCGGTTCCCGCCAGCAAGCTAGCGCTCAAGCGTGCCGGACTCAGCGTGCAGGATATCGACCTGTTCGAGTTCAACGAGGCTTTTGCCGCACAGGCGCTGCCGTGCATCAAGGACATGGGCTTGCTGGAACAGCTGGATGAGAAAGTGAATTTGAATGGCGGCGCGATTGCGCTCGGTCATCCGCTGGGATGTTCCGGTGCGCGTATCAGTACCACGCTGCTGAATCTGATGGAACGTCGCGATGCGCAATTTGGTCTGGCGACCATGTGCATTGGCTTAGGCCAGGGCATCGCCACGGTGTTCGAACGGGTTTAATACGTTAATGTTGTACGTGTTCCCGCCCTTTCGGGCGGGTTTTTTATGGCTGTTCGTCGTAGGGTTGCCGTTGATGGCGACCATCAGATAAACGCAAACGCATCGCCGAACATCTGCGCTTCCAGCGCGCCGCGCTCAGCACAGAAACGCTCACGCGCGATCTTCGCCATCTCAAAACGACCGGCAATATAGATATCGTGCTCGCTGAGCGATGCGAAATCCTGCATCACCGCCGTCAGCACCGTGCCGCTGCGCCCGGTCCAGTCATCTGCCGGTTGTTCCACCACCGGAATCACTTTCAGGTTCGGATGTTTAACCGCCAGCGCATTCAGCTCATCCAGATCGTACAGATGCATCAACTCACGGCCGCCCCAGTAAATCGCTATCTCGCGATCGGGTTTCTGTGCCAGCGCGGTCAGCAGAATAGAACGCGCATAGGAGAAGCCGGTACCGCCCGCAATCAGAATGATCGGACGCTCACTGTCTTCACGCAGCCAGGCATCGCCGTGCGGCATATCGACGGTAATCTGGCGATCGTTCTTGATGCGGTCCATCACCGCCATCGCGTAGAGATTGAGATCCGATGCGCCGATGTGCAGCTCAATGATGTCCTTTTCCATTGGCGTAGAAGCCAGGGAAAACGGGCGCTTATCGCGCTCATCCATCACCACCATCAAATACTGTCCTGCGCGGAAGTTAAAATCCGCCGCCGGAATTAAACGAACGCGGTAAACCGTGTCCGTAATCGCTTCAACCGAAGTCACTTTGCAGCTTAACGTTGTCATGCGTTCCCTTTTTCTTCGGGTCTAATTGGTCTGCCGCCGTTAGCGCTGCGGCGGCTCGGCAAAGATAGCTAACTCATCCCAAATGGCGTCAATGCGCGCGGTCACCGCCGGATCTTTCACAATCGGCGTGCCCCACTCGCGCGTGGTTTCGCCCGGCCACTTATTGGTCGCATCAAGTCCCATCTTCGAGCCTAAGCCGGAAACCGGCGAGGCGAAGTCGAGATAATCGATCGGCGTGTTCTCAACCAGCACCGTATCGCGCGCCGGATCCATGCGCGTGGTGATCGCCCAAATCACATCATTCCAGTCGCGCGCGTTGACGTCGTCATCGCATACAATCACGAACTTGGTGTACATGAACTGACGCAGGAACGACCACACGCCGAACATCACGCGCTTAGCGTGACCCGCATACTGTTTCTTGATCGTCACGACCGCGAGGCGATAAGAGCAGCCTTCCGGCGGCAGATAGAAATCCACGATCTCCGGGAACTGCTTGATCAGAATCGGCACCAGCACTTCATTGAGCGCCACGCCCAGCACCGCCGGTTCATCCGGTGGACGTCCGGTGTAGGTTGAATGATAAATCGGGTTGCGACGTTGCGTTACGTGCGTCACGGTAAACACCGGGAAGCTGTCTACTTCATTGTAGTAGCCTGTGTGGTCGCCGTACGGACCTTCCGGCGCGACATCGCCCGGCTCGATGTATCCTTCCAGCACGATTTCCGCGCTGGCCGGCACTTCGAGTTCATTCGAAACGCACTTCACCACTTCGGTTTTATTCCCGCGCAGCAAACCGGCAAAGGCGTATTCGGAAAGCGTATCCGGCACCGGCGTTACCGCGCCGAGGATGGTGGCTGGATCGGCGCCCAGCGCTACCGACACCGGGAAACGTTCGCCCGGATGCGCTTTACACCACTCCTGGAAATCCAGCGCACCGCCGCGATGCGACAGCCAGCGCATAATCACGCGGTTCTTGCCGATCACCTGCTGGCGATAGATGCCCAGATTCTGTCGCTCTTTATGCGGGCCGCGCGTGACGGTTAATCCCCACGTAATCAGCGGCGCAGCATCGCCCGGCCAGCATTTCATCACCGGGATGCGCGACAGATCGACTTCATCGCCGCTGAAAATCTCTTCCTGGCACGGCGCATTGCGCAGGCGCTTGGTCGGCATGTTCAGCACTTGCTTGAATTGCGGCATCTTATCGAACAGATCGCGGAAGCCTTTTGGCGGTTCCGGCTCTTTCAGGAACGCCAGCAGCTTGCCGACTTCGCGCAGCGCACTAACCTCTTCCTGGCCCATGCCCATCGCCACGCGTTTCGGTGTGCCAAACAGATTACACAGCACCGGCATATCGTAGCCTTTCGGGTTTTCGAACAGCAGCGCCGGGCCGCCGGCGCGCAGCGTGCGATCGGCAATTTCAGTCATCTCTAACTCAGGATCGATCTCCTGAGTGATGCGCTTTAACTCGCCACGCTGTTCCAGCAATGCGAGGAAGTCTCGTAAATCCTGATATTTCATGCGGCTTTAGCTTTCCGGCCAGAGTGAAGCGCCATTATAGGGGCGTTTCACGCTGACATGTTGAGGTTTTGCGTCAGGCAGGCTGACAGGAAAACGGCACCAGCGACTGAATCGCCAATACATCGTGATAAGCGGCAATCGGCTCGCCGTGGCGGAACACTTTGAAGTCTTCGCCGCGTGCGCTGTAGTAACGCAGGCGATTCTCGCTCACGTGCAGGAAGCTGGCTTCGCGCAGCGCAATCACCGATTCATGCGGATTAACGGCACAGAACTCGGCCAGACGTTCATCACGCGTTTCGCCCATGTGGCCACTGACGTACGCATCAAGATAATGCGGATTGATCTGCACCGGGAACAGGCCAAGCGCAGGCAACACCACGCTGCTGCGCACCGGCATGTCGTTGGTGGTACGAATAGAAGGCGTTGCCACATTGCAACCGGCGCTCCAGCCGACGTACGGAACATCACGCTCACGCACCGCGCGTTGAATGGCGACGATCAAGCCATGCTCATGCAGCATTTGATTGAGGAACCAGGTATTTCCGCCGCTCACCAGAATCAGCTCAGCTTGTTCAATCGCCGCAACGGGCGATGCGAACTCGTGCACGGTGCGCACTTCTATGCCTAACGATGCGGATAAATCCTGCGCGCGCTGCGCGTGATCGCCACGAATAATCGCGTACGGCACCAGCACCGCCGAGGTGATTCCGCGCTGGGCAATCATCGCGTGCAGCTGCGGGTGGGCGTAACCTAACAGCGGCGCATCGTCAGCCACTTTGCCGTTACTCAACAGGAACAGTTCCATCAGCCACTCCTTTTCAATCGAAAGATGGGGATGGAGTCTGATACAGATGGTCGTCAGCCGTCAATTTTCTTGCAAGAAAGCGTAAATAAGCCGCATCAATCGGATAAATCGTAGTGAAATTGTTTTCAGCGCCCGGTTTCCACCCGCCGATGCGCTATAACTCTGACAACTGATTTGATATTCTTAGCGTCCATTATTTGGGAGCGGTTATGGAATCCTGGTACTTACTCTATTGCAAACGTGGACAACTGTTGCGCGCGAAAGAGCATCTTGAGCGGCAAGAGGTGAATTGCCTCAGCCCAATGATCGCTCTGGAGAAGATTGTGCGCGGTAAACGCACCACCGTGAGTGAGCCGCTGTTCCCCAACTATCTGTTTATCGAGTTCGATCCCGAAGCGATTCACACCACCACCATCAGCAGCACGCGCGGCGTCAGCCACTTCGTGCGCTTTGGCACCATGCCGGCCACCGTATCGCATGATGTGATCGAAGCGCTGCAAACCGACGCGCCGCAGATCGTGCTCGATCCGGAAACTCCGCAGAGCGGTGATGAAGTGATCATCACCGATGGCACTTTCGAAGGGCTGCGCGCCATTTTTGCCGAGCCGGATGGTGAAACGCGCTCCGTTCTGCTGCTCAACATGCTGAACAAACAGGTGATGCGCAGCGTGGATAACAAGCAGTTCCGTAAACTCTAAACGAGTTTAAACAGCTGACGCGCGTTGAGATTAACCTGCGCACCTAGCGCTTCTGCTTCTTCGCCACGCCAGTTCGCCACCTGCTGCACAATATGCGGCAGGAAGCACGGCTCATTGCGGCGCGAAGTGGGACGCGGATGCATATCGCGCGGCAGTAAATACGGTGCGTCGGTTTCCAGTAACAGGCGCTCAGCCGGAATCAGCGGCAGCAATTCACGCAGTTCCATACCGCGACGTTCGTCGCACACCCAACCGGTAATGCCCACCGACAATCCCAGCGCCAGACACGCTTGCAGTTCGTCACGCGTACCGGTAAAGCAGTGAACGACTGCGCCCACCAGTTTTGGCAGCCACGGCTCAAGCACCGCGACAAAACGATCGTGCGCTTCACGGCAATGCAAAAACACCGGCAATTGCAGCTCAGCGGCCAACGCCAGCTGCGCATCGAAGGCGTATTCCTGCTGATCGTGGGCCGAAAGATTACGATTGAAATCCAGGCCACATTCGCCAATCGCGACCACCTGCTCGCTTTCCGCCAGGCGACGTAAGGTATTCGCGGTTTCTGCCGACCATTCACTGGCATGGTGCGGATGGACGCCAGCGGTTGACCAGCAATATCCTGCATGTTGCGCAGCCAGTTGGCGTGCTTGCTGGCTCTCTAATGCATTGGTGCCGGTAATTAACAGGCCGGTGACGCCTGCTTCGCGCGCACGTTTTACCACCTGATCGCGATCTTTTGCGAATTGCGTGCTGGTCAGGTTTACACCGATATCAAACATGTTTTCTCCCCAATAAAAAAACCGCCCAGCGGGGCGGTTTAGATGCATCTTACCGAAGACATCAGGATTCGGTGTTGTGTTCCTCATCCGAAGACTGACGTCCTTTACCCACATAGTAGCGGGAGAAGAATACGCCGACTTCAAACAGGCAGTACATCGGAATAGCGAGCAAAGTTTGCGAGAAAACATCCGGCGGTGTGAGCAACATCCCAACCACGAACGCGCCAACCAACATATAAGGACGTTTCTTCTTCAAATCTTCAGGTGACGTAATGCCGGTCCAGCACAGCAGCACAATCGCAATCGGCACCTCAAACGCCACACCAAACGCCATGAAAATCGTCATGACGAAGTCGAGGTAGTTGGTGATATCCGTTGCGATGGTCACGCCTTGCGGCGCGGTTTTGGCGAAGAAGCCAAACGCCAGCGGGAACACGATGAAATAGGCAAACGCCACGCCAACGTAAAACAGCAGCGTACTGGAGAACAGCAACGGCATCACCAGTTTGCGCTCGTGGCGGTAGAGCGCAGGCGCCACAAACGCCCACACCTGATACAAAATCACCGGCACGGCCAGAAACACCGAAACGATAATGGTGAGCTTGATCGGCGTGAAGAACGGCGATGCCACGTCGGTGGCGATCATGCTCGCCCCGGCTGGCATCTGGCTAATCAACGGTGCCGCGACCAGATGGTAGATATCATTCGCGAAATAGACCAGGCACAAAAAGATGACTAAAACAGCGATGATGCAATTCAACAAACGCTTGCGCAGCTCAATCAAATGGCTAATGAGCGGTTGGGTATCTTCAACGGCCATGTTTATCGTTCATCTTTTACGAGAGAAATCTTCGCGGTGCTTTCAGGAGCACTGGCGACGGGATGGGTTTCTGCTTCTGAAGCGATGTTGTCTGGCTGCGGAGCCTGTGCGGGTGCACTGGTTTGATGTTCCGCTGAGGCAGGCGTGACCGCAGGTGAAGTGGCGGGCTGCGCTGCTGCTGGCTGAGTCTGATGAATGGTGTTGGCTTCATCTTCCTCTTTTTCGACATCGATACTCTGCTGTACCGAACGCTTCATCGAGTCGGCGGTTTTACGCAGTTCTTCCATCGACTCTTTCAGCTCAGGTGACAGCGTGCCACGGCCCGCTTCTTCCACCTTTTTCAGGCTGTCCTGCAATTCCTGCAGTTTCAGCTCTTGCGCCAGTTCGTTTTGTACATTCGCGGCCAGCGAGCGAATGGCTCTGATCCAGCCGACGACGGTTTTCACCGCAACTGGTAATCGTTGCGGGCCAAGCACAATCAGCCCGATCACGAACACCAATACCAGTTCACTAAAACCAATGTCGAACACAGTTATACCTGCTTGTCGTTCCGGGCGTCGTCTTTAGTCGCCGTGGTTTGCTGTTTGTCTGCCAGAGTTTTGGCGTTGAAGTCAGCGTCCTGCTCTTTCGGTTGATCCTTTTTATCGTCTTCATCGCCCATGGCTTTTTTGAAGCCGCGAATGGAAGATCCTAAATCCGAACCCAGGTTGCGAAGCTTGTTGGTACCGAACAGAAGAACAACAATGACGGCAATGATTAACAATTGCCAAATACTGATACCGCCCATGAGATATGCCTCTAATATTCTGTGAAAAACTGTTGACTGTAACGCACAGAAAGCCCGTATGATTTCGGGCTTTAGCTTGCGACATTACGCGATTTGTACCAGGCAGACAATCAGTTTGTCTTGCGCCAGCCAATAAGCCAGGTGACGATGCCAGCGGCCATTAATAGTGCCGGGAAGAAATCCCAATCCGGTCGACTTAACAGCACGGCGGTGCCACTTAATAACAGTGTAGCGCCTACACCAAACAGATAGCGCGCCTGATGATTACGTGTTCGCTGTACGTTTAAATCGGTGACAAGTTTATCGACGCTGTGCTTCAATAATTTGTGCTGGCGCATGCTGTCGTAAAATAGCTCCGGCAACTCCGGCAGTTTCTCCGCCCAGTACGGTGCTTTCTCTTTCACCGCCCGCATAATCGCCGGGATACCAATCTGATCTTTGATCCAATCTTCGAGGAACGGCTTGGCGGTTTTCCACAGGTCGAGCTGCGGATAGAGCTGGCGGCCAATCCCTTCGATATACAACAGCGTCTTCTGCAGCAGCACCAGCTGCGGCTGCACTTCCATATTAAAGCGACGCGCGGTGTTAAACAGGTTCAGCAGCACGTGACCAAACGAGATCTCAGCCAGCGGCTTTTCGAAAATCGGCTCACACACGGTACGAATGGCAAACTCAAAGTCTTCGACGTTGGTATCGGGCGGCACCCAGCCCGAATCCACATGCAGTTCGGCCACTTTGCGGTAATCGCGGTTAAAGAAGGCGATGAAGTTCTCAGCCAGATAGCGCTTATCTTCTTTGTTTAGCGAACCGACGATACCGCAGTCGATGCCGATGTATTGCGGATCTTCCGGGTGATCGTAGCTAACGAAGATATTGCCGGGATGCATGTCAGCATGGAAGAAGCTGTCGCGGAACACCTGAGTGAAGAACACCTGCACACCGCGCTCGGCCAGCAGTTTCATATTAACGCCATGCTGCTCCAGCGTGGCGATATCCGAGATAGGAATGCCGTAAATACGCTCCATCACCATCATCGATTCGCTGCAATAATCCGAGAATACTTCCGGCACATACAGCATGCGGCTCTGGTCAAAGTTACGGCGCAGCTGAATGGCGTTCGCCGCTTCACGCAGCAGATTCAGCTCATCAATTAAGGTCTTTTCGTAATCACGCACCACTTCCACCGGACGCAGACGACGTCCATCTGGCAGCAAACGCGGCACCCAACGCGCCAGACGGTAAATCAGTCGCATATCGGCTCTGATCACCGGCAGAATGTCGGGACGAATCACTTTGATCACCACCGCGCGGCCATTGGATTTCAGCGTGGCGGTATGCACCTGTGCGATTGACGCCGACGCCAACGGTTTGATATCGAAGTCTTCAAACCAGGTTTCCACCGGGCCGCCAATCGACTTTTCAATCTGCTCTTTGGCTTTGACGCCATCAAAAGGCGCAACGCGGTCTTGCAGCACCGCCAGCTCATCGGCAATGGCCGGTGGGAATAGATCGCGGCGCGTGGAGAGCATTTGACCGAATTTGATCCACACCGGACCCAGTTGTTCCATCGCTAAACGGATGCGCACGCCGGCGGTAGCGTCTTGATGTTTATTGGGGATCCAGAAAATGCAGCGCCGCCACAAGCGTAAAAGCAGCGTGAAGCGCATGCGGGGAATCAGTTCATCAAGGCCGTAAGTCAGAAAGATCTTGATGATGAAGTATAAGCGCCGAATTTCTCCCAGCGTCATTTCGCCTCCAGCTGTGCTAAACGCGTTTCAAACGCATTGAGCGAACGTTCCATCGCTTCCACTTCCTCGCAAAACCATGCCAGTTCCAGTGCGCCCGGCGCAACGCGCCACTCTTCCGTCAGCACCTGACCAAGATAATCCTGGCGGCGGGTAAACTGCTGTTGCACGAATTTCAGCGCCTGCTGCGCGGCCTGACTGACGCCTTGCGCGGCGATATCGCCAATCCACGGCGCGAGATATTCCGCCGGATCCAGCTCGGCGAGATCCATCAGCGCGGAGAATTGCTGTACCACCTGCAAGTCGCCGTCCACCTCCAGTTCACCGCTACGAATCAGGCTGGTGAGCTGCTGGCGATCGCGCAGTTTCGGCAAGGTACTGACACGCAAACTCACCGTGCAGTCGCTGTTGTCTTGCCAATCACTCAGCACATCGAGTTGCGATTCGCTAAACACCAGCACCAAAGGAAAATCGAGCTCTTGCAGACGCAGCATCAATACCTTGCCCGCCAAACGCTGGCGTGCGGCTTTCAGGCTGCGATCGCGATAGAGAACACGGTTTAGGGCGGTCTCAAGACCGCCGGTGATGAGAGGAGTTAAAGTCATGATGGATTAGAATTTAAATCCGCGATGCAGCGCGACAATACCGCCAGTCATGTTGAAGTAGGTGGTATTTTCAAAGCCCGCATCGTTCATCATCGCTTTCAGGGTTTCCTGATCGGGATGCATACGAATCGACTCCGCCAGATAGCGATAGCTTTCAGCGTCTTGCGCCACCAGCTGACCAATACGCGGCAGAATATGGAATGAATAGGTATCGTAAGCTTTGCTGAGCGGCTCCAGCAGCGGCTTCGAGAACTCCAGCACCAGCAAACGTCCGCCTGGCTTCAGCACGCGGAACATCGATGCCAGCGCTTTCTCTTTTTCGGTCACGTTACGCAAGCCGAAGGAGATGGTGATGCAATCGAAGTAGTTATCCGGGAACGGCAACGCTTCGGCGTTGGCCTGCACATAGCTGACATTGCCCGACACGCCGAGATTACGCAGCTTTTCGCGGCCCATCTTCAGCATCGAGCTGTTGATGTCTGCCAGCACAACCTGGCCGGTTTCGCCCACCAGACGTGAGAATTTTGCCGTCAGATCGCCGGTACCACCCGCCAGATCCAACACGCGTTGACCGCGGCGCACGCCGCTGCTGTCAATGGTAAAACGCTTCCAGACACGATGGATGCCAAACGACATCAAATCGTTCATCAGGTCATATTTTGCCGCGACGGAGTGAAACACGTCCGCGACTTTATCGGCCTTTTCGCTTTTCGCGACGGTCTGGAAGCCAAAATGGGTAGTTTCCTGCTGTGATTCATCTGCCATCGGTTTTACCTGTTCCACAAACAATTCTTGCCGAAGTGTATCAGAGTCGCGCTACACGAGCACGCGACCACCGTGCTATTCATTGATGCGGCGCAGCGAGTCTATTGTTGGTTCTGCAACGTTTTCATCCTCGGTGCGATCATCTGCCCAATCTTCATCCGCCTCTTCCGGCTGCGCTTGTTCAACCAGTTGCGGATTAATTGGACGTTTGATCTCCACGCCAAGCGAACGGAAAGCTTCACTTTGCGCGATCAGGTTGCCGCGCCCTTCAGACAGCTTTTTCATCGCCTGATGATAGCTTTGCTGCGCTTTGTCGAGATTGTGGCCGATGCCGCTCATGTCATCGACAAACAGCCGCATTTTGTCGTACAGCCGCGTTGCCCGGTCGGCGATGCGCTGTGCATTGCGGCTTTGGTGTTCATAACGCCAGAGATTGTTGATAGTGCGCAGCGCCACCAGCAACGTGGTGGGACTGACCAGCATAATGTTCTGCTGTAATGCTTCGCTGATCAGCTCAGGCTGGCGATCGATAGCCAGCAGAAACGCCGGTTCCACCGGGATAAACATCAACACATAATCCAGAGAGCGTAAACCGGGCAATTGTTGGTAATCTTTACGGCTCAGCAGGCGGATGTGTCCGCGCATGGCGCTAATGTGCTCCTGAATCGCCTGCTCACGCGTGGCTTCATCATCGGCGTTGAAGTAGCGCTCGTAGGCAACCAGCGTCATTTTGGCGTCAATCACCACATCTTTGCCCTGCGGCAAACGCACGATCACATCCGGTTGCATCCTGCCCTGCTGTTCCAGCTGCACGCTGACCTGCGTTTGGTATTCGTAGCCTTCACGCAAGCCAGAGGCTTCCAGCACGCGGGCCAACACCACTTCGCCCCAGTTGCCCTGAATTTTATTGTCGCCTTTCAGTGCTTTAGTAAGATTGACCGCTTCCTGCGCCATCTGCGCATTAAGTTGCTGCAACTGGCGAATTTCGTGAGTCAGCGTGTGACGCTCACGCGCCTCCACGCCAAAGCTATCAGTCACTTGACGGCGGAAACCGTCCAGCTGTTCACGCAGTGGGCCAATCAGGCTATTCAGACTTTGACGGTTCTGTTCATCGACGCGCCGCCCGCTGTTTTCAAAGATGCGGTTGGCGAGATTTTCAAACTGCGCGCTGAGACGCTGTTCGCTGTTGGTCAGCAGTCGCTGCTTCTCTTCTGCACCGTAGCGTGTCTCTTCAAGACGAATGGTCACTTCACGCAGTTCGGCTTCCTGCGCGCTGTTCACTTCCAGCTGATTGCGCAGCTCACGGCTGAGCTGCTCACTCTCGCCGCGCCAGTAATCAAGCTGCTGTAAACGTTCCTGCGCACCGCTGAGCGCGCCGTGCAGCTGGCGCATCTCCTGTTCGCGTTGCTGGATTTGCTGCTGTAATTGTTCGAGCTGCTGCTGTTGACGCTGCTGCGCCTCTTCCAGCAGGCGACGCTCGGTAGTGAAGCTGGCGTGCTGATGGCCGACGCGCAGTTGGGCGATGATCCAGCCAATGCCCAAACCGGCCAGCGCCAGCGCGCCGCTAATGATAAGTTGCTGATCCATAATCCCCCCGCGGATCGTCTCGCTGAGGGAAAAGGTAGAGGCGTACTGTATGAATGTCCAGAAGAATGTTAAAGCGCTTTAACTGTTAGATCTCCCGCTTTCCACGCATCAATCAGGAAGAAGGGCATCGGCAACACCCATTCGGTTTCACCCTGGATTTTGGCCGGATAGGTCCAGCTTTTCCCGTCATAGGTGATCTCAACCTGCTGCCAACCGTTATCAGCATTTTCAACTAGGCCCGCCATGCTGGCAAAACCGGCGTTGCTGCCGACGTGGAAACTGTCGGTTTGCCAGCGAATTGGCTGATGTGCCGGCCATGGTTGTGCGTGGTGGAAGCGGAAAATATCGTCATGATTCAATATGCTTTCGCGTACCGTTGGCCACAGCGCCACTTTGAGGAAGTACTGATCGGTGAAGCGTTCGCTACCGGCATACTGGGCGATAAAGTCGCGCATCTGCTGTTCAACATTGTGGAACACGCCGTGGCAGCCGCCCCACATGCCCGCCAGCAGCAGCTCGGTATGCGAGAAGTAATCACGCATATGATGGAACCAATACGGCGAGTTCAGCCATGCATCGACCGCCACCACTTCGCGCTCGGACAGCAAGGAATCCGCGTCACGCACGATATAGCGTTTGACGCTGGCATCGTCCATCACCAGGAAACGCCACAGCGTTGGGAAGATGGTTTTCTCGTGCGACATATCCACTAACTGGGTGTTTGGTTGCTTCAGGCGCTGCCAGACGTGTTGCGGCACGCTGTCGTCAAGATAGATGCGGCAGATCCAGTCAGGGTAGAACTCACGCGCCACTTCGATGTTTTTAATCAAGGTTTCGCAGTAGCGTGGCTGGCCGCCATACAGGCTAAAGGAGATGATATTCTCTACTGGATTGTTGCGGTTGATCGGCGGTGGTGCGTCAGAAGGGAATGCCACTTTCGCCCCTTTGCTGAAAGTCACATCGGAATTCTGCAGTGATTCGAGGCCGTAACGCGCCACCTCATCCTCTTTATTCAGCCAGCCACACACTTCCGTTAATCCATCCAGCCAGGTTTCCGACGCCTGCGCGCGCTGCGCGGCCGGAGCCTGATAGATCTTCTGGTAAATTTTATAGGATTTTTTATATTCGCCGACACGCATCAGGGTGAGCGCGTAGTCGCTCAGCACCTGCATATGATTGGGCAAAACGCGCAGCACTTCTTCACAGCACTGACGCGCAAGAGGATAGTTATTCGCCGCCATCGCCTGGCGAAATCTCGCTGCTGCACCTTCAACGCGTGATTGTGCAGTAGCGGGATTATTCATGAAATTGGGACGTGAGACAGAAACCATTTTGCGCATAAGAAATTTCTCAGTAGCTGCTGAAATTGCGCGCATTCTAATCAGGAAATAGCTGGAATCCTTATAAGCCTGGTCTCGAATTCATCCCTGACTGGCGCACTAAATTAAGCGACGCGCGGCTTCAACCACAATTTTCACCGCATCACTTTCGGTCTGTTTCATGGTCGCGGCATCCGGGATCTCTTTTTGCGTACGGTTCACGATGACACCCGCCACCATGCCGGCACGCAGTCCCTGACTGGCGCACATGGTTAACAGTGTAGCGGATTCCATCTCATAGTTAAGGACGCCCATTTGCTGCCACTCTTCCATCGATCCCTGGAAGCGATTCACCACGCGACCGGAGAAGGTATCGTAGCGTTCCTGGCCTGGATAGAAGGTATCAGATGAAGCGGTAATACCAATGTGGGTTTTCGCGCCGCACGCTTCTGCGGCTGCCACCAGCGCGGTGGTGCAGGTGAAATCAGCCACGGCTGGGAATTCCATCGGCGCAAAGTGCAGGCTGGCGCCGTCGAGGCGCACCGATGCGGTGGTGACCAGCACATCGCCCACATTAATATGCGGCTGGATAGCGCCGGTGGTGCCAACGCGCAGGAAGGTGCGCACGCCCAGCTGTGCCAGCTCTTCAACCGCAATCGAGGTTGAAGGTCCGCCGATGCCGGTGGAGCACACCACAACCGGTTTGCCATCCACTTCGGCCAGGTAGGTGGTGAATTCACGGTGTGAAGCCAGATGCTGTGGATTGTCCATCAGCGCGGCGATTTTCTTCACGCGCTCAGGATCGCCAGGCACGATGGCCAACGTGGCTCCTTTCAAATCAGCTTTGGTGATGCCAAGGTGGAAAACGTCAGACTGGGCCATAACAGACTCCTGATAATTGGGGATGTGCGCGCCACTCTACGTGAGCAGGCGGCATAAATATGTGACTCAATTCACCATCAATAATGAAACTTACATTATCAGAAAAACATTATGTGATTCATATCACACTTCAGTGTTGTGCAATTCTGAATTGCTACAAGCGGTGCTGTGTAAGTGTTGGTGGCAATGTTAATAGAGAAGCAGCACACGTGAAAAAAATCCCTCTGCACCTTACGCCAGCCTTGCTTTACTTCACCAGGCTATAGTTACGTGATTGCGCATTTGCTAGCACGGAGAGAACAATGAAAACCGAAGACAATATGGCACAAAAAACGGCACCCGGCGGCTTTGCACCCGCCGTTCAGCCCACCGCAAGCAGCACCATTATTACCACCAGCGACGCAATTCATGCTGGCGAGACCTCGGTTCCAAGCCAGGGCGAAAATCTGCCTGCTTATTATGCCCGACCAAAAGAGTATCAAGGCACCTTGCCGGTGGTGTTGGTGGTGCAGGAGATTTTCGGCGTGCACGAGCATATCCGTGATGTCTGCCGCCGTCTGGCGCTTGAAGGTTATCTGGCGATCGCGCCCGAACTCTATTTCCGTGAAGGCGATCCCAACGATTACAACGACATTCCCACGCTGTTCAAAGAGCTGGTGAGCAAAGTTCCGGATTCGCAGGTGTTGTCCGACCTTGATCATGTGGCCAACTGGGCCACGCGCCACGATGGTGATATCCGTCGTCTGGCGATTACCGGTTTCTGTTGGGGCGGACGCATTAGCTGGCTGTTTGCCGCGCACAATCCGCAGGTGCGCGCGGCGGTGGCGTGGTATGGCCGTTTAGACGGTGAGAAGACGCTGAAGCAGCAGAAGCATCCGATTGATGTTGCGGTGGATCTGAATGCGCCAGTGCTGGGACTTTACGGTGGTCAGGATGAGAGCATCCCGCTGGAGAGCATTGATAAGATGCGTCAGGCGCTGCACGCCGCCAATGCCAAAGCAGAGATCGTGGTATATCCGGATGCCGGACATGCTTTCAATGCGGATTATCGTGCCAGTTATCACGCTGATTCCGCCAAAGATGGCTGGCAACGCATGCT
>NZ_DAMBSA010000023.1:1369-22278 GCF_032054795.1 Pantoea sp. CTOTU49201 | reverse complement strand
GCCGGCATCGATGCCGTAGGTTTCCGGCGCGCTGAGTTTTACCGTCAGCACGTCCGGTTTTTGCAGCAAGGTTTCGCTGGCCGGCAACACGGTGAAGTGATCCTGCGGCTCACCTTCGCCTGGCACCAGCTCAAAGGTATTGCCGGTTAACAGGCTGCTGAGATTGGTATCGGTCAGGCTGATCTTCGGCGTGCGCATCTCAATGCGCGTACCGCTGCGCATCAAACCGGTTACTGAAGGATCGACCGTCAGCTCGCCGGTGACTTTGCCGCCATCCAGCAGGTTGAGTTTGGTTAAGGTGCCGACTTCCAGCCCCTGATACATCAGCGGCGTACTATCGGCTTTCAGATTATCGCCGCTCGGCAAATCCAGTTTCACTTGCACGCCGCGCTGACTGCGCGCCAAATCCGGATAGAGCTGGTAGTTGGCATCCACCTGCGCTTGCTCACCGTCATTGGGCGAATCGAAGGCAATCGCACCGTTCACCAACGCGGCCAGGCTTTCCAGCTTCACTTTGGCACCGCTCAGGCTGACATCCGCATCAACGCCGGAGACATTCCAGAAGCGGCTCTGCTTTTTCACCAGATTGATAAAGCGGCGCTCAATCAGCACATCAATGGTGACGCCATCGGTGCTGTTATTCAGGCTGTAATCGTAAACGCGACCCACCGGAATTTTGCGGTAGTAGACCAGCGAACCGGTGTTAAGCGAGCCGAGATCCGGCGCGCGCAGGTGGATTAGCAGCTCGCCGGTATTGACGCGATATTTCGGTTGGGTATCGAGCGCGGTGAAGTGATCGCTCTCTTTACCTTTGCCCGGCATCATGCCGATGTAGTTACCGCCGACCAGCGCATCAAGTCCGGAGACGCCCGCCAGCGAGGCTTTCGGCGTCACCAGCCAGAATTGGGTGTCTTCACGCAGCGCATCGCGCATGTCGCTTTTGATGCTGGCCTTAATCTGGATGCTGCGATAGTCATCACTCAGCACAATGCCTTGCACCGTACCCACTTCCACGCCCTGATAGCGAATAGGCGTGCGGCCTGGCACAATCCCGTCGGCGGTCTGGAAGTTAATGGTGATCGTCGTACCGCGCTCCTGATAATTGGTCCACAGCAGCCAGCCAGCAATCAGCAGGGCGATGATGGGCAATAACCAGAACGGCGAAATCTTGCGCTTGTTGCGCAGATTGGCGCTAGTCGGTGTAGTCGGCGTTTCCTGTTGCATGTGCATCCCAGATCAGGCGGCTATCAAGCCACTCTACAGCCATAATGGTCAGAACAACGGCGGCACCAAAATAGAAGGCGGCCGGTCCCATGGTAAAAGCCAGAAGCTGGTCACGATTGACCAGCGACATGGTTACAGCAATCACGAACAGATCCAGCATCGACCAGCGGCCCACCCAGGTGACGGCGCGCAGCAGGCGAATGCGGGTTTTTAAACCCTGTTCGCATTTGAAATGAATGCTGATCAACAAGGTCAGCATCACTAACACTTTGGTAAAGGGCACCAGAATACTGGCGATAAACACCACGGCGGCGACCGGTATGTTGCCCGATGCTAATCCCAGAATGCCGGAGAATATGGTGTCTTCACGGCGTGCGCCATTCACGTACACCACCGAAATCGGCAGCAAATTGGCGGGGATCAGCAGCACAATTGAGGCGATGAGCGCTGACCAGGATTTCTGCAAACTGTGGCGGCGACGATAGTCGAGCGGCGTGTGGCAACGCGTGCAGCGCCCACGCTCATCGGCTACACCGGTTTGATGGCAATTAAGGCACACTTGCCACTGTTCGGGCGGGGAAGTGGGCATCGCTTGCGGATAGTACTGTTCCCACAACTGCTCGACGTTTAGGTGAATCAGCGTGAGCAGGCTGAGCACCGTCAGCGCAATATAAGCCACTAAACCGTAGCCCACTTCCAGCGAGGCGTAATCTTGCACCTTGATTGAGGCCACCGCCACGCCGACCAGATAGATATCCAGCATCACCCACTCTTTGAGCTTATCCATCATCAGCAGGACCGGGCGCAGGTTCATACCCAGCGCGTTGCCCAGCCAAAGATAGAGGATGCCGACGACCAGCGTAACCGGCGCGCCAATGGTGCAAAACGCCACCATCGACGCGGTTAACGTGTCGCCCTGCTGCGCCATCTGAATCACGCCCTCCACCAGGCTGGCGTTAATGCGCATGCCAAGCAGGCGAATATCCACCAGCGGCAAGCTAAAGGCGAACGGCATCAGCACGATCATCACCACCGCCATGGCGGTGAGTCGCGTCATCGACCAGTCACGGCCGCTCTGAATTTGTGCATGACAGCGAGGGCAATAGGCTGTCTGATGCGATTTCACATCCGGTAAGGAAAAAAGGGTATCGCATTGCGGACAACGCTGATAACGTGCGTGGGGCAACGTCTGGCTGATAGCGTGAATTTTCATAGGTGACGCAAGTGCCCATCGTTCGTTACGTTTACCGGCATGCTGAGTAGCGCAAATTTGCCTGCAATATTAGGTGGTACCAGAATACTCTTATCCACCGACTGCTAAGGGTATAGTAACTAACAGAATGATTCACCTTATGCGCCTGGATTATTAGTGCTTATTTTAACAACTGAGTGACAACAAGGTCACCACAGTGACGAGTTATGGTTGAACAATGAACAAAAAAGCTTTTTACGAGGATTTGAATCGCGATATCCGCGCCCTGTTGGCGGGCGAAACCTCGTTCCTGGCCGCGCTCGGCAATTGCAGCGCGGTGCTTTTTGAACGTCTGGAAGGCGTGAACTGGGCTGGATTCTATTTACTGACGGAACCGAACACGCTGGTGCTGGGCCCGTTCCAGGGCAAAATCGCTTGCGTACGTATTCCGGTTGGCAAAGGCGTGTGTGGTACAGCGGTAGCCGAGGACAAAGTGCAGTTGGTGGAAGACGTGCACGCGTTCCCAGGTCACATCGCCTGTGACGCGGCCAGCAACGCCGAAATCGTGATTCCTCTGAAAGTAAATGGCACCCTCGTGGGTGTTTTAGACATTGATAGTACGGTTTATTCTCGCTTCGATAGCGAGGATGAAGCGGGGCTGGTGGCCCTTACCGACGGGCTTTGTGAAGTGCTGGCGGGCAGCGACATCGTAAAATTTATTCAGCTGACGCACAGCTAATCGACTGGATCACATAGCATTTGGCGATGTTGTCATTATAATGTCGCCTGTTCATGCCTGCTCTGGTCGGCAAATCCGTTGTAATCAGGAAATTTCATGGAAAATCAACCTAAGTTGAATAGCAGTAAAGAAGTCATCGCCTTTTTGGCGGAACGTTTTCCGCAATGCTTTAGCGCCGAAGGCGAGGCGCGTCCGCTCAAAATCGGCATTTTTCAAGATCTGGTCGAGCGTGTTCAAGGCGAACTGAGCCTGAGCAAGACGCAACTGCGTTCTGCCTTACGTCTTTATACCTCTAGCTGGCGTTATCTTTATGGCATCAAAGCAGGTGCCATCCGTGTCGATCTCGATGGTAACGCCTGTGGCGTGCTGGATGAGCAACACGTTGAACATGCGCGCAAGCAACTGGAAGAAGCGAAAGCCCGCGTTCAGGCGCAGCGCGATCAGCAGAAAGCGAAGAAGCGTGAAGCCGGTGAAGAGACCGCTGAGCGTCGTCCGCGCAAGCCTGCTCCGCGTAAAGCTGCCGAAGGTGATGCACCGCGTAAGCCACGTCCTCAGGCGCCGCGTGCGGCCGCTACTGAACGTGCCGCAGCGCCGCAGCCACCGCGTGCTAAACCTGTCACTGATACCTCAACGTTGCAGCCCGGCCAGAACATTAAAGTGACCGCAGGCAAAGGTGCAATGGACGCTACCATTCTGGAAATTACCAAAGATGGCGTTCGGGTTCAGCTCGCTTCCGGCATGGCTATGATTGTGCGCGCAGAACATTTGCAGTTCTGAAACGGAGGCTGACCCTGGCATGAACAATATTTTAAAGATCGGTATGATCGCGGGCCTGCTTTTAGCAGGCCCCACCTTTGGTGCAGATAATATTACCCGCGCCGACCAGATTCCCCAGCTACACGAAGATCCACAGCATCCCACCGTCAGCGAACGCGTTACGTCGCGTTTTACCCGCTCTCACTATCGCCAGTTCGATTTGAATCAGGACTTTTCCGCGAAAATTTTTGATCGCTACCTGAATCTGCTCGACTACAGCCACAACGTGCTGCTGGCATCGGATGTCGCGCAATTCGCCGACAAGAAAACCACCGTCGGTGATGAGTTCCGCAGCGGTAAGCTGGATGTGTTTTACGATCTCTACAATCTGGCGCAGAAACGCCGCTTTGAGCGCTATCAATATGCGCTGAGCGTGCTGAACCGCCCAATGAATTTCACCGGCAATGACACCATTGACATTGACCGGGCAAAATCGCCATGGCCGAAGAGCGTTGATGAGCTCAACGCGCTGTGGGACGCCAAAGTTAAATATGACGAACTGAGCCTGAAACTGGCCGGTAAAGATGAGAAAGAGATCCGCGAAACGCTGACCAAGCGTTACAACTTTGCCATCCGTCGACTGGCGCAAAGTAACAGTGAAGATGTGTTCCAGCTGGCGATGACCGCGTTCGCGCATGAAATCGATCCGCACACTAACTATCTTTCACCGCGTAACACCGAGCAGTTCAACACCGAAATGAGCCTGTCGCTGGAAGGTATTGGCGCAGTGCTGCAGATGGATGACGATTACACGGTGATTAACTCAATGGTCGCGGGTGGTCCGGCGGCGAAGAGTAAAGCAATCAGCGTCGGCGACCGCATTGTCGGTGTCGCGCAGCCGGGCAAGCCGATGGAAGATGTGATTGGCTGGCGTCTGGATGATGTGGTTTCAAAAATCAAAGGACCGAAAGGCAGCAAAGTACGCCTGGAAATCCTGCCAGCCGGTAAGGGCACGAAAACCCGCACCGTCACGCT
This sequence comes from Pantoea sp. CTOTU49201, assembly GCF_032054795.1. Taxonomy (NCBI): domain Bacteria; kingdom Pseudomonadati; phylum Pseudomonadota; class Gammaproteobacteria; order Enterobacterales; family Erwiniaceae; genus Pantoea; species Pantoea sp. CTOTU49201. Next base: position 17,332 of record NZ_DAMBSA010000023.1, on the reverse strand, counting down.
GACGCGTGAGAAAATCCGTCTGGAAGATCGCGCCGTGAAAGGCACCGTGCATAACGTTGGCAAAGAGAAAGTCGGCGTGCTCGACATTCCTGGCTTCTACGTTGGCCTGACTGACGATGTGAAGGTGCAGCTGCAGAAATTGCAGAAGCAGAACGTCGACAGCGTGGTGATCGATCTGCGTACCAACGGCGGTGGCGCCTTGACCGAAGCCGTTTCACTCTCTGGCCTGTTTATTCCAAGCGGTCCGGTGGTGCAGGTGCGTGATAACAATGGACGCGTGCGCGAAGACAGCGATAACGACGGCATTGTCTATTACAAAGGTCCGCTGGTGGTGCTGGTCGATCGCTTCAGTGCTTCGGCGTCTGAAATCTTCGCTGCGGCGATGCAGGACTACGGTCGTGCGCTGATTGTCGGTGAACCGACCTTCGGTAAAGGCACCGTGCAGCAGTATCGTTCGCTGAACCGCATCTACGATCAGATGCTGCGTCCCGAGTGGCCAGCGTTGGGTTCCGTACAGTACACCATTCAGAAGTTCTACCGTATCAACGGCGGCAGTACTCAGCGTAAAGGCGTAACGCCGGATCTGCTGATGCCAACCGGCGTCGAAGCGGCAGAAACCGGTGAGAAGTTCGAGGACAACGCGTTGCCTTGGGACAGCGTGAATGCGGCAAGCTACACCAAGACCGGCGATATCGCGCCGCTGGTACCGCAGCTGACCAAAGAGCACGCCGATCGCATCGCCAAAGATCGCGAGTTCCAGTACATCATGAAAGATATTGCGCGTTTCGATGCGATGAAAGACAAGCGTAATATCGTGTCGCTCAATCTTGCTCAGCGTGAGAAAGAGAACCGCGAAGATGATGCACTGCGTCTGGAGCGTATCAACGCACGCTATCAGGCGGAAGGCAAAGCACCGCTTAAGAGCATCGAAGATCTGCCGAAGGACTATAAAGAGCCGGATCCGTATCTGGATGAAACGGTGAAAATCGCTAACGACATGGCGCAGCTTGAGAAATCTCAGCCTGCAGCCGAAAGCGCGAAATAACCGTTTGGCCTGTGAAACAGCACCGCTTCGGCGGTGCTTTTTTTTAGGCTAAAATCGTTATTAAGCGCTGCTGATACACTGAATTGCGCACTTCACTGCCTAATGTAAAGTTATGTCTTTTTAGGCACTTAAAGATTAAGGTTGCTTGAAATGCGCGGCGATGACCATAGGATAGATATCCGCGCATATGCGCGTGCACAACTGAGGAAGATTAACGTTTATGATGCGTATTGCTCTTTTCCTGCTCACCAACCTGGCGGTGATGTTGGTATTCGGACTGATTTTGAGTCTGACAGGAATCCAGTCAAGCAGTGTTCAGGGTCTGATGATTATGGCAGGTCTGTTTGGCTTTGGCGGTGCGTTTGTTTCACTGCTGATGTCCAAATGGATGGCGTTACGATCCGTTGGCGGTGAGATCATTGAACAACCGCGTAATGAGACGGAACGCTGGCTGATGGAAACCGTCGGCCGCCAGGCACAACAGGCTGGCATTGCGATGCCGCAGGTGGCGATTTATCACGCGCCCGACATTAACGCCTTTGCGACAGGTGCGCGCCGTGACGCGTCGCTGGTCGCTGTTTCCACTGGCTTATTGCAAAACATGAGTCGCGATGAAGCGGAAGCGGTGCTGGCGCACGAAATCTCCCACATCGCTAACGGTGATATGATCACCATGACGCTGATTCAGGGTGTGGTGAACACCTTTGTTATCTTCATCTCGCGTATTCTGGCGCAGATTGCTTCCGGCTTCCTGTCGGGTAACCGCGACGGTGAAGAGAGCAGCAACGGGAATCCGATGGTCTATTTTGCCGTCTCGATGGTGTTGGAGCTGCTGTTCGGCTTCCTTGCCAGCATCATCACTATGTGGTTCTCACGTCACCGTGAATTCCATGCCGATGCGGGTTCCGCCAAACTTGTGGGGCGCGAGAAGATGATTGCCGCACTGCAACGTTTGAAAACCAGCTACGAGCCGCAGGAGCCAGGCAGCATGATGGCGTTCTGTATCAACGGTAAAAATAAATCGTTGAGCGAGCTGTTCATGTCGCATCCGCCGCTCGATAAACGTATCGAAGCGTTGCGCAGCGGTGAATACCTGAAGTAACCAGTGTTTGTATACCAAAAACAAGGGCGCCAGATGGCGCCCTTGCTGTTTTCAGGATTCGGCAGTTTGCCTTTTTTGCGTCATACGCGCCAGGCTCACCACGGCGGCGACGCTGGCAAAGCTGCCCGCCAACAGCAGTGACGCGTGTGTACCGTGATCGTTGAACAGATTAAACATCAGCGCTACCAGCGCCGCGCCGCTGCTTTGTCCCACCAGACGCGCGGTGCCCAACATTCCACTGGCGCCACCGCTGCGATTACGCGGTGCTGCGGTGATGATGGTGTGATTGTTGGGTGACTGGAACAGGCCAAAACCGGCACCGCACAGCATCATGCGCCAGATGATATCCACATCCGTTGGTTGAGTCGGCAATAGCGCCAGCAGAAACAGGCCGGCAGCGAACATCGCTAATCCCAATCCGCCCAATAATCCGGCATGGAACTTCTCGATCAATCGACCCGCAATCGGCGCCATGACCATGGTTGCCAGCGGCCACGGCGTGAGCAGCAAACCGGTTGCCACTTCATCACGACCCAACACGTTTTGCAGGAAGAACGGCAGCGCCACCATCGCCAGCATCTGCGCGCAGAATGAGCAAATTGAGGTGCCAATCGAGAGCGAAAAGATCGGAATGCGCAGCAAATCCACCGGCAACAATGGCACCGGCATCGCCAACTGACGACGGACAAACACTATGCCTACCAACACCAATGCCACCAACTCGGCCACGATCAGCCAGCCGTTTTGCCCTTGTGAGAAACCGCTCAGTGCTGTAATCAGCAGCCCAAAGAACAACGCATTCATTATGGCGCTGGGTACGTCGAATTTCTGTTGTTTGGCTTTCTGCGGGTTATCCGGCAGGAAACGCAACGCCAGCCACAGCGCAACAATACCGAGTGGAATGTTGATCAGGAACAGCCATTTCCAACTGGCGACAGATAGAATCGCTGCCGCAACGGTGGGGCCAGCCGCACTCGATACTGCAACAATCAACGAGTTAATTGCCATACCGCGTCCGAGAAAGCGCTGCGGGTAAATGATGCGGATCAGCGCAGTGTTGACGCTCATCAGCGCTGCGCCACCAAAGCCCTGCAGCACGCGCGCCACGGTCAGCGTATTCAGCGATGAGGAGAGGGCGCAAAACAGCGAGGTGGCGATAAACAGCGCAAGTCCAACTTGATAGACGCGGCGGTAACCAAGCATATCGCCAAGAAACGACAGCGAAAGCAACGAGATAACGATAGCGATTTGGTAGGCGTTAACAATCCAGATCGATTCGGCTGGACTGGCATTCAGTTCACGCGCAATGGTCGGCAAAGCCACGTTGGCGATAGCCCCATCCAGCACCGCCATCATGATACCGAGTGCAATGGTGATGATCGCGCCATAGCGCTGTGGAACGGGCAATCCATCCTGAGCAACAGTAGAGGACATAAGTTAAGTAAATAAAGGAAGTGAATATCATCATGCTAATCAATTCGCTGCCGAAAAGCATCGCATTCATTGACATAAAATTACGTGTGGATGTGTCACTTAGCGTCAGTCGTTGCCGCCATCAGGTTGAAACGCATATACTGGCGCTTCTGTTCCGTTTTTTTTGAAACACTGTCAAAAAAGGATACGCGCCATGGCGAGCAGCGATAACGATAAACAGCCGGACTCGGTTTCATCGGTGATGAAAGTGTTTGGCATTCTGCAGGCGCTGGGCGAAGAGCGCGATCACGGTATCACCGAATTGTCCCAACGCGTGATGATGTCGAAAAGCACCGTCTATCGCTTTCTCCAAACCATGAAATCGCTTGGTTATGTGGCGCAGGAAGGGGAAAGTGAGAAGTACTCGCTGACGCTCAAGCTGTTTGAACTCGGTGCCAAAGCTTTGCAAAACGTTGATCTGATTCGTAGCGCCGATATTGAGATGCGTGAGCTGTCACGTCTGACCAAAGAAACCATTCACCTCGGTGCGCTGGAAGAAGACAGCATCGTCTATATCCATAAAATCGATTCACTGTATAACCTGCGTATGTATTCGCGCATCGGCCGCCGCAATCCACTGCACACCACCGCGATTGGTAAAGTGCTGCTGGCATGGCGCGATCGCGCTGAAGTGCAGGAGATCCTCAGCGAAGTGGAATTCCGCCGCAGTACCGCCAAAACCATTGTTACTGCAGAAGCGCTGCTGGCGGTGCTGGATCAGGTGAAAGTGCAGGGATTTGGCGAAGATAATGAAGAGCAGGAAGAGGGCTTACGCTGTATCGCGGTGCCGGTGTTTGACCGCTTTGGCGTGGTGATTGCGGGATTGAGCATTTCGTTCCCCACCATTCGTTTTTCAGAAGAAGCCAAAAATGAGTATGTGGCGATGCTGCACCGTGCGGCGCGCAATCTGTCTGAACAAATGGGCTACCACGACTATCCGTTCTGAAATGAAAAACGGGCTGTTGCCAGCCCGTTTCGCCGCTTAGTTGTCGACTACTTCGCCACTTTTCTTCAGCAGTGGACAATCGGTTACGCCGACGATACCGCTGTCTGTGTGCAGATACTGTGCTGTAATCATGCCGCGTGCGGTCAGATAGCTGCATTGCAGTCCCAATCCCGCCGCATTCTTATTGCTGCCGGTGAGTACGCCATAGCCGGTTAGCAGCATCGCCAACCAAATTAATGCCACCAGCATAATCGTCCGAATAAGTAGTTTCATCTTTTCTCCTTGTGATACACAACGCAGCGCGTCCAACATGGCTGCGAATCTACTGTAGCAGCATGCCTCGCTTTCGCCATCGAATCGATCAGAGATAACTGAAAGAGGGTTTTGCGGGATAATCTGCTTTCCGTCGCTACCCATTATCTTTTGCCCCGGCAACGAGTAGAATCAGCGGCGGAGTAGATGTTTGATTTTTGACTACAGAGGCAGTTATGAACGAATTAGCCGCAAACACCAGCCCGCTGTTCAACTATGGCGTTCTGGCCATCATCATTCTTGTGGCCTTTATTGTCTGGTTCTTTGTTAACCGGGCTAGCGTGCGCGCCAGTGAACAGATCCGTTTGCTGGAAGCCGTGATTGAAGAGCAAAAGAAACAGAATGCGCTACTGCGTCGTTTGGTTGACGCACAGCCATCCACAGCAAAACCATCAGCGGATGAAGACGCGGATGAAAAACGCGATTTTATTCGGATGATCCCGGAACGTTAAGGCGTTGGAAGGGGTGAAATAACCGCCGATAGGGCAACCGGCTGCGCACTGAAATGGTGCGTGGCGGGATAATCTCATTAAGTAAATTCACTTCTTCAATCGGTATGAATAGCAGCGATCGCTGCCAGAAAGAATATCAACTAAGATTAATCCTAAGGAGTTTTTGTTAAATCAAGCTCATCAATGTTTTTTTTAACATTTAATTGTTGGGTAGATAGTTAAAATTGAGATAAATGCCACCTAATGTTAATGCGTTTATATGGGGCGCATATTATTGGTTTCTCCTGATTTTGGTGCAAAGCAATTAATAACTTATACCTGAGAAAACTATTTGTACAAGATTTGAACGGCGCGCAGTTGTTGTGTGGCTGGCGAACTTTTTAGTGGAATATTTTATTGATGCCATATTAGTGCAATATTTTTGTCGTAGTGTTAACCCCTTTAAAATGTACCTGTTTAGACATTACCGCTGCGCTTGACTAAGCGAGGATTAAGCGCTAACTATACTGACAGATAACCCTTTTTTGCGCACCTTACGGGTTGGGTGTCAATATGTTGATTGATGAAGTGCAGCGCCAATTAACTAATTATGTGCGTCACGTCGATCACCGTTTAAAAATGGCTTGCCATTAATTTACGGATATGTGATAACAAATCGTGGGTCAAACGAGGTACAGTTCTGTTTATGTATGGCATCTTCAGTAAAGAAGTTACGAGTAAAGACGTTGACGTTGAATACCGCTTCCTTGCCGAACCTTAAATTAGTGCCTCATTCAGTAATGTCTCTGGTTTATCTGTAAGTCTGCCTGCGGGCAATATAATCATTGAAAGGAAATTTGCGAAATGGCAAAGATTAAAGGTCAGGTTAAGTGGTTCAACGAGTCTAAAGGTTTTGGTTTTATTACTCCTGCTGATGGTAGCAAAGATGTGTTCGTACACTTCTCTGCAATCCAGGGCAACGGTTTTAAAACTCTGGCCGAAGGCCAAAGCGTTGAGTTCGAAATCCAGGACGGCCAGAAAGGTCCTGCTGCGGTCAACGTTACCCCAATCTGATTTCGCCCTCAGGCTCGGTGCCATGCACCACTGAAACGAATCTTAAAGCCCCGTTCACTGAACGGGGCTTTTTCTTTTATCCTTTCTGTAGCCAGATGATCAGGGTAAACTGCGCCGCGAATTGCTAACCCGGAGTTATCTATGTCTTTGATTTGCCCACTTTGTCATCAGCCTTTATTGCAGCAGGCGAATAGCTTCCGCTGTGATGCTGGGCATCAATTTGATCAGGCCAAAGAAGGGTACGTCAATTTGCTGCCGGTGCAGCACAAAGGTTCGCGCGAACCGGGCGATAGCGCGGAGATGCTGCAGGCACGGCGCGCCTTCCTCGATGCTGGACATTATCAGCCGTTGCGCGCGGGTGTCGCCGAAATCCTCGCCCAGCACCTGAGTGAGCAAAATTCGCAGCTGTTAGATATCGGATGCGGAGAAGGCTATTACACCGCAGCGATGGCCGATGCGTTACCGCAGGCACAACTCTTTGGTCTGGATGTGGCGAAAGCGGCGATTCGCATGGCCGCTAAACGCTATCGAACGGTGAAATTCTGCGTGGCCTCCAGCCAGCGTTTGCCTTTTGCCGATGCTTCTCTGGATGGCGTGGTGCGCATCTATGCGCCCTGTAATGAAGAAGAGCTGAGCCGCGTAATTAAAGCGGGTGGCTACCTGCTAACGGTGACGCCGGGACCACATCATTTGCAGCAGTTCAAGGCGCTGATTTATCGCGAAGTACAGCTGCATGCCGCGGAAGAGAAGATGTATGCCGGTTTTAAGCAGATCGATCAGCAAAACCTGAATTACAGCATGACGTTGAACGGAAGTGAGGCAGTGAGCTTATTGCAGATGACGCCATTTGCCTGGCGTGCGCGCGAAGAGGTGTGGCAGAAGCTTGCGGCATCCAGCGAGTTTACCTGTGATGCCGACTTTATGCTGACGTTGTGGCAGCGCGATTAACGCGCTTCCACCAACGTATTGTAGATGCGTTCCAGATCATCAAGCTGTTTGACGGCAATCAGCAGGCGACGCTGCTCCAGTTGCATCACCAGAATGCCGTCTTCCGACAGGTTCATGCCCTGAATGCGAGCGTAGTCGATCCACACGCTGCCAAAAAACAGTCCATTCTCCTTCATCAGCAACTTGGGGCTACGCACCCAGAATAGCCAAATCGCCATAAAGCACAGCACCATCAGCAAATTGGTGGTGAGTTGCGTGCCATGTTTATCAATATTGTTCCACAGCAGAATCAGCAGCAGCACCACGAAAATGGCGCTATCAATCTTGTGACGACGGCGCAGGGGAACGCGCAGTTTGGTCGGGCCGTTGCGGCGCGGCAGGATCGCTTCATCATAGATGGCGAACAGAATGAAGCCTGCAATCAGCAGGGCGATCAGCGCGTCAGTCAGTGACATAAAATACTCTTCCTCAATCGAAATTACCTCAACGTGGGCGCTCAGGTAATGCCGCTCAAAAATAGCCGGGAGCAGGGCTCCCGGCTGGCTGATTACAGACCGAGCAGGCCGATCCAGTAACCGAAGATACCGAGGGCGAAGAAGCCGACGATAATCCACAACGCATTCACCTTACGACGCAGCAGCCACATACAGCCAAAGGTTAGCAGCAGTGGAATCAGGCCAGGCATCAGCTGATCGAGAATCGATTGCACCGTGGTAACCGTGGTTTTACCGGTCTGGTCCGTGATGCGCGACACCACCAGCGGCACATTCACATGCGTCCACTTGTTAACCAAGGCCCCCATGACAAAGAGGCCGAGAATCGACGCGCCCTCCGTCAGTTTCTGCAGGAAACCGCCGCCCATATCACTGACGATATCCACACCTTTACGGTAGCCGTACGCCACGCCGTAATAACGCGTTAACAGACGAACCGCGTTAAACAGGATGAAGAACAGTAACGGACCTAGCAAGCTGCCGCTCATGGCGATACCGGCACCCAGCGCAGCAAACACCGGACGCACGGTACCCCAGAAGATCGGGTCACCGACGCCAGCCAGCGGCCCCATCAGACCCACTTTGATACCGTTAATCGCCGCATCATCAATCGGCGCACCGTTGGCACGCTGCTCTTCCATCGCCATGGTAACGCCAAGTACCGGCGCTGCCACATAAGGATGGGTGTTGAAGAACTCGAGGTGACGTTTAATCGCCTGTTTACGATCGTCGTTGTTTTCTGGATAGAGGCGACGAATCACCGGCACCATTGAGTAGCAAAAACCCAGCGCCTGCATACGTTCAAAGTTCCACGAACCCTGAAACAGGTTTGAGCGCAGGAACACACCACGGACATCGCCGGGGGTGAGTTTCTTTGGAGTGTTAGTTGTATCAACCATGATTTCACCTGTTCCTAGTCGAGTTCGTTATCGAGGTCATTGTTTGCAGGACCGGCATTTGCAGCACCTGCAACGCGGTTATATTTCGGTGCCAGCTGGATATACAGCACCGCCATCACCACGCCAATCACGCCAAGCGCAACCAGGTTGAAGTTGGTGAAGGCTGCAGTAACGAAGCCAAGGTAGAAGAACGGCATCAGGTAGCCCGCGCGCATCATATTGATGACCATCGCGTAACCGACTACCACGATCATGCCGCCGGCGATGTTCAGGCCGTTGGTGACCACTTCTGGAATCGAGTTCAGCAGTTCCTGAACCACGTGCGTACCAACAGAAATCGCCACGATCAAGGCTGGGATCGCGATACGCATCGCCTGCAATACCAGCGCGGATACGTGGATCCAGCTGATGGCATTAAGATTACCTTTCTCGGCTGCCTTATCGGCGGCGTGCTGGAAGGCGACAGTGATGGTACGCACGATGATGGTCAGAACCTGACCGGCTGCGGCCAGTGGAATTGCCAGCGCGATACCGGCACCAACGCTTTGACCACCGGCGATAACCAAAATGGTTGAGATAATAGAAGCCAGCGCCGCATCCGGTGCAACGGCCGCACCGATGTTCATCCAGCCAAGTGCAATCATCTCCAGCGTACCGCCGATGATGATACCGGTTTTCATATCACCGAGGACCGCGCCAATTAAGGTACAAGCCACCAGCGGACGGTGGAACTGAAACTCATCAAGAATCGATCCCATCCCGGCAATACAGGCCACAATAAATATCAAAATGATTTGTAGCGTGGTTATCTCCATTGCATTTCTCCTCTGCAAGGTCTCTAAAATTCGCCCACATATGCAGGCAAAGGGCGAACTACGGATTGACCTTGGCGATCAGGTCCATCATTTTCAGGCGCTGATCGCTGGACACTTTACGTACTTCCAGTTCGATACCGCGTTCATTAAGTTTGCGGAATGCCGTGATATCTTTTTCATCCACCGATACCGCGTTGTTCACCTGCGTTTTGCCCTGACGGAACGCCATGCCACCAATATTGACCGACTTAATGTCCACGCCTTGCTCAACAATCCTCACTACATCCGTGGGATTGGTGAACAGCAGCATCACTTTATCCTGGCCATATTTCGGGTTGTTCCACACGCGAACCATCTTGTCGACATCCACCACATGCGCGGTGACGCCCGGCGGGGCAACCTGCGTCAGCAGGGTTTTGCGCACATGATCGTTGGCCACTTCATCAGAAACCACGATGATGCGACTAACGTTGGTCTCTTTGGTCCAGCGCGTGGCCACTTGCCCGTGAATCAAGCGGTCATCAATACGCGCCAGGCCGATTTTCATGTGTTCGCCCGGTGCCATCGGTTTCTGCGGCTGAGCAGGCGCTTTCGCTGCAACCGGAGCCGGTGCAGCTGCGGCTTGCGCAGGCGTTTCAGTCTTGAGGGCTTTAACGCCTTCACGACCGGCTTCTACCGCGATGTGAATCAGTTCTTCCAGCGATGGGTTGTCATCACGTCCCATCAGGGTTTCCACCAGCATCGGAATGTTGACGCCGGCGATGACATCATAGCCATCCTTATCCACCACAATGCGGCTGGCCGCATTAAATGGACTGCCACCCCAGGTATCGACCAGGAACAACACGCCCTTTGACGTGTCGAGATCTGCCAGCCGTGCCTGATACTTTTCGATTAGCGTTTCTGCATTTTCGCCGGGAACGAAATCAATCCATCCGACATTTTCCTGCTCACCCAACAGCATTTCTGCTGTTTTAAGCAACTGTTCTGCCGCCCAGCCATGTGTACCAATTACAATAGCAATGGTCACTTGCTACCTCCGTTCGCGTGAGAGATTCTCTGGCATTGCCGGGAATCATTGAAAATTACCGTTAGTGTTTCAGGTGGATCGTTAGTGATGTGATAGACAAAGAGCATCAATAAATAAAACGAAACAATCCGCTGCACAGCGATAAGGTCGCGATTTATTTTAGTGATCGAAAAAATAAATTATGTGATGTTTGTCAGCTATTTCGAGCGTAACGGCGCTAATGTGCACTTTTGTTCGTTATTCATGCGTTCACGTAGATATTTGTAAATGTAATAAATTTTTTTGACGTCGTTGATGTAACTGATACATTAGCGTTCTGTTTTTTATTCAGGAGTACCGGGCTTCAGCTCACCTTTATGGACCGTCACCGACGTCGCTCAACATGTTCTCAGCGCTTTTCCGCGCCTGCTTCCACGCTCTTCAGCGTTATCACCACCTGTAACGATCTCTCGTCTCGCCCTCTGGTGCAGATGCAATTTCGTGCGCCTTCACGTTCGGTAAGGAGTCATTGATGGAATTTCTCTTCGACCCCTCAATTTGGGCGGGTTTGCTCACGCTGATCGTGCTGGAAATTGTTCTCGGCATTGATAACCTGGTGTTTATCGCCATCCTCGCGGACAAATTGCCGCCGAAGCAGCGCGATAAAGCCCGACTGATTGGTTTGTCGCTCGCCTTGATTATGCGTCTTGGCTTGCTGTCACTGATCTCCTGGATCGTGACGCTGACGCGACCCCTATTCAGCGTAGGCGATTTCAGCTTTTCCGGACGAGATTTAATTCTGTTGTTCGGTGGTTTGTTCCTGTTATTCAAGGGAACCATGGAACTGCATGAGCGACTCGAGAACCGCGGACTCGAACATCAGGGCAATAAGAGCTACGCCAGTTTCTGGGCGGTGGTGATTCAGATCGTAGTGCTGGATGCGGTGTTCTCACTTGATGCGGTGATTACTGCGGTCGGTATGGTGAACCATCTGCCGGTGATGATGACTGCGGTGGCAATCGCTATGGGCGTGATGCTGCTGGCCTCAAAACCGCTGACGAATTTTGTTAACGCACACCCAACGGTGGTGGTGCTGTGTCTGAGCTTCCTGCTGATGATTGGTCTGTCGCTGGTGGCCGAAGGCTTTGGTTTCCACATTCCTAAAGGTTACCTGTATGCGGCGATTGGCTTCTCGATCATCATCGAGCTGTTCAACCAGATTGCGCGCCGTAACTTTATTAAGCATCAGGAACATCGGCCGATGCGTGAACGCACCGCCGAAGCGATTCTCCGTCTGATGGGCGGACGTCAGCGTAAGCAAGCGACGACTACCGAAGAAACCTCGTTGACCGAAGCAATGCCACAGGAAGCGTTTAAAGACGAAGAGCGCTATATGATTAATGGCGTATTGACGTTATCGCAGCGCTCAATTCGCAGCATCATGACGCCGCGCGGCAACATTTCGTGGGTGGATGTTTCGCGTCCGCTGGATGAAATCCGTATTCAGCTGCTGGATACGCCACACAGTTTATTCCCGGTGTGTCGCGGTGAGCTGGATGAAATCATAGGCGTGGTACGTGCCAAAGAGCTGCTGGTGGCGCTGGAACACGGTATGGATGTGGCAACCTTTGCCGCTAATACCCCGGCGATTGTGGTACCGGAAACGCTGGACCCAATCAATCTGCTGGGCGTGTTGCGTCGTGCCAAAGGTAGCTTCGTAATTGTTACCAACGAATTTGGTGTGGTACAGGGCCTGATCACGCCGCTGGACGTACTGGAAGCGATTGCCGGTGAGTTCCCGGATGAAGATGAAACGCCAGATATCATTGCCGATGGCGACGGTTGGTTAGTGAAGGGCGGTACCGATCTGCACTCGCTGCAACAGCTGCTGGATCATCACGATTTAGTGAAGGCTGATGAAGATCACGCCTCGTTAGCCGGTTTGTTGATTGCGCAGAAAGGCCAGCTACCGCTGCCGGGCGAAGTGATTGATTTACCGCCGCTGCATTTCCAGGTGATTGAGGCGACCGATTACCGTATCGATCTGGTGCGCGTGACCAAAGATAAGCCTTTCGATCACGAAGAACACGCCGAGTAAATGATCGGACAGCAGTAAACAAAAACGGCCATTCCCAAAGGAGTGGCCGTTTTTTTATGCGCTTAACTGCGCCTGATGCTGCTCCAGCCACTGCGGGAAATCTTCAATCGGCATGGGACGCGCGTAGAAATAGCCTTGCAGATGGTCGACGCCGCGCTCACGCAGATAATGCGCCTGTTCGGCGGTTTCCACACCTTCCGCCACCAGCGAAATATTCAGACGCTGCGCCAGCGAGATCACCATATCAGTCACGGTCGCGTTAATCGCGTCGGTGCCAATCGCGGCAGTGAAAATTTTGTCGATTTTAAGCACGTCCGGCTTGAGGTCTTTCAAATAAGCCAGCGAACTGTGGCCGGTACCGAAATCATCAATTGCCAGACGTACACCAATCTCATGCAGCTGCGACACCACCGATTGATCGATAATCGGCAAGGCATCACGCTCCGTCAGCTCGACCACCAGTTTTGGAATCGGATTGGCGGGCCACCAGATATTCTGCAGGTCTTCCACAATGGCGCGATCGCGGAAATGGCTGGCGGCAACGTTAATGGCAATATGGAACGACGGACATTGCGGCAGGTTGGGCAGCTCATCCACCACTTTCGCCAGTACGAAGCGGGTTAACGGCGCGATCAGGTTCTGGCGCTCGGCCAGCGGAATAAACACGTCCGGCGCAATCCAGCCCTGACGTTGGTTATGCCAACGCAGCAGCAGCTCCATGCCGTCACACTCGCCGCTTTTGGCGTTAATCAGCGGCTGGCAATACACCATAAATTCGTTAGCGGTGATGCCGTAACTTATCTGCCAGCTAAGGCTCATGCGGTTAGCGGTCGCCAGCCAGACGATATAACCCATCAGCAGGCTCAGCATTAGCGCCAGCGGCAGCTGTGAAGGCAGCGTGTTGAGCGCCAGCCGGGCGGGAGAAGGGCCATACAAGGTGATGCTGAACGGATAACGCAGCGACGCCTGATCGTAAGCCACTTCATCTTCAGACGGTTCGGTTTGCTCAATCAGCGGATTACCGTATTCAAGGCTCTGACCACCGACGTTGAAGATCGCACGCTCCACCCACGGCAACTGCGGTTCCAGCAGATAGTTAGTCATTAATTCAATATTAATGACTTGCAGCAGACCTTCGCGGTTATCCAGCGATTTGGGCGTCCACAGCAGCAGCACCGGTGATCCTTTCAGCAGATCATTATCGGTGGCTAACATCATGCGCTGATTATTGATAGCTAATTCAGGATAGGTTTGGCTGAAAGAGAGGTTTTGCGGGCCGAAAATGCTTGAGCAGTAGAGCGTGTCGTCCTGCACCAGCAAAACTGTGCGCACGGTTTGCAGCGCGGCAATTTTCTCAATCAGCGGATAACGCACCTGCGAGCAAGGTACGCCAACCAGGCCGAGCGTGTTGTTGGCGGAAACATCCAGCGGCGAGAACATACGATCAAAGCGTTCAATCGCGCGGGTGGCGAAATTCAGCGACTGCTGCTCAATGCGCGATTTCTCTTCGATATAGCGAAAAGTCAGCGTCAGGACCAGAACCAGCGAGGCGATCACTAACGCGATAAGCAGTCGCTTACGGCGAAATTGACCCACAAATTGCTGGGGAATGAGCATCAGTAACCACCTTGCAAAACAAAGATTGAAGCCAAATTAACGTGTAGGTTATCGGCATTGAGGCGGCCAGGTTTAGCGCGGCTGAATAAAAAAAACGGCACCAAAAAAAGCGCGGCCACAAAGGGCCGCGCTCAAAATCAATGTATCTGGTTTACTCAGTTGGAGGTAGCAACAGATGCAGAAAAATAGTCAACTGTTGCTTTAATCATCAGCGGAGTATTAGTCGCACTGGACCTTAATCGCCAATCCGCCGCGTGAGGTTTCACGGTATTTGGCGTTCATGTCTTTTCCGGTTTCGTACATGGTCTCAATCACTTTATCCAGCGATACGCGCGGTTCACTGGTGCGACGTAGCGCCATGCGCGCGGAGTTGATGGCTTTCACGGAAGCGATGGCATTGCGCTCAATGCACGGCACCTGAACCTGGCCGGCGACCGGATCGCAGGTTAATCCCAGATTGTGCTCCATACCGATTTCCGCCGCGACGCACACTTGCTCCGGACTGCCGCCGAGCAATTCCGCCAGACCGGCGGCCGCCATGGAACACGCCACTCCAACTTCGCCCTGACAACCTACTTCGGCACCCGAAATAGAGGCGTTCATTTTATACAGCACGCCAATGGCGCCAGAGGCGAGGAAGTAGCGGATAAAGATATCGGGCGTAACGGGTTCGATAAAGTGATCGTAATAGGCCAACACCGCCGGCACGATGCCACAGGCACCGTTGGTGGGTGCCGTCACCACACGTCCACCCGCCGCGTTCTCTTCATTGACCGCCAGCGCGAACATATTCACCCAGTCGATCACATCCATCGGATCTTTCGAATGTTTAGAAGATGAAACCAGCAGACGGCGCAAGGAAGCTGCACGACGTGGTACGCGCAGTGGGCCCGGCAGCACGCCTTCGGTATTGAGACCGCGATCAATACAGGCCTGCATGGTTTGCCACACGTTACCAAAATAGGCATGAATCTCGTCGCGAGTATGCAGTGCCAGTTCGTTCTTCATCACTAAACCTGATAGTGACAGGCCGCTTTCGCGACAGTGGCTGAGCAGCTCTTTAGCAGAGTGGAACGGCCACGGCACAGAAACTTCGTTCAGCACCGGCTTGCCGAAATGCTCTTCATCAACGATGAAACCGCCGCCAATGGAATAGTAGGTTTTGCTCAGAATCAACAGATCCCCAGCGAAAGCGAACACCGTCATGCCATTCTCATGCAGCGACAGGTTTTCGCTACGGAACACCATGCCGCCTTCACGAGGAAAGTCCACTTCGCGCGCGCCGTTGGCTAACAGTAGACGTTCACGTTGCTCCACGTCTTTGATGAACGCGGGAATGCCGTCGATATCCACGGTGGCCGGTTCGAAACCCGCCAGGCCCATGATAATAGCGATATCGGTGTGGTGACCTTTGCCAGTGAGCGAAAGTGAACCGTAGACGTCGACCGCCACGCGCGTCACGTCCTGCAATTTGCCTTGATCGGCCAGCAGATCCACAAACTGCTTGCCCGCTTTCATCGGACCGACGGTATGTGAACTGGATGGGCCGATGCCCACTTTAAACATGTCAAAAACACTAATCACCGGTGACACTCCTCACAAATCTTATTCTGCACGGCAGAAGCCGTTTATGCGGCTAATAGTAATCGCCCATGCCGGATAACGAGCAGCTTTTCGCATGAAATAAACTAATTATAAAC
>NZ_DAMBSA010000023.1:0-1269 GCF_032054795.1 Pantoea sp. CTOTU49201 | reverse complement strand
CCAAACCTGATGTTGGCGATGACCGCGCCGCAAGGTGAGATCGCTGTAGCGGCTCAAACGCAGCGCTTCGGCCAGCGGCATGGCAAAGGCGCTTTCCACTTCGTCCGGATTAAGCTGCAACGCAAAATCAGCCGGAATAATGCCCACTACCGGCGTCACGGCGAAACCGGTGCTGCTGGTTACCGGCGGCAGAACGCCAATGATCTGCACCTGCTCCGGCTGAATTCCCACTTCTTCCTGTGCTTCACGCAACGCGGTGTGGATCAACGACACGTCAGTGGCATCCTGCATGCCGCCGGGAAACGCCACTTGTCCCGCGTGTTTACGCAGGTGGGATGAGCGGCGCGTGAGCAGCAAGCCAGGTTCTGCGCCGGCGATCACCGGGACCAGCACCGCCGCACGTCGTCCGCTGATGGCGCTTTTTGGCACATGCAGCGGCGGTTGCAGAACAAAGCGGCTGAGGAACTGCTCAAGGGTTAAATTCATCTCAGTTCTCATCACGCAGGCTGGGCAGAATACGATTCACCTTGTGAAAGGTTTCCTGATATTCGGCGTTCAGGTCGCTATCCGCCACTAATCCGCCACCGGCAGAGCAATAAAGCTGTTGGTTTTCCGCAATCAGCGTGCGAATGGTGATGCTGGTATCCATGCGGCCACACAGGCTGATATAGCCGATACTGCCACACCACGCGTTGCGACGATGCGGTTCTAACTCTTCGATAATCTCCATCGCGCGGATCTTGGGTGCGCCGGTAATCGAACCGCCAGGGAAACAGGCGCGCAGCAGATCGGTAGCACTTAGCGTTTCAGGCAAACGTGCACGCACGGTGCTAACCAGATGATGTACCGCCGGGAAAGGCTCGACCACGAACAGTTCCGGCACGCTAACGCTGCCGGGCACGGCCACGCGGCCAATATCATTGCGCAGCAGATCGACAATCATCAGATTCTCAGCGCGATCTTTCTCTGAGTTAGCGAGTTTCTCTGCCTGCAAACGATCGGCTTCGGCATCAGCAAGACGCGGCAAGGTGCCTTTAATCGGACGCGTTTCAATCTCCTGCTGCTGTAAAGCGAGGAAGCGCTCAGGCGATAAACTCAGCAGCGCGCTGTTTGGCAAACGCAGGAAGGCGCTGAATGGCGCGCGATTCGCCTGCGTCAGACGCAAAAATGCCTGCCACTCATCGCCGCGATAGCCCGCCTGAAAACGCTGCGCCAGATTCACCTGATAGCAGTCACCGGCTTGAATATAGGCTTGCACCGCGTTGAACC
>NZ_DAMBSA010000022.1:0-22422 GCF_032054795.1 Pantoea sp. CTOTU49201 | reverse complement strand
GCGAACTGATGCAGTCGCTGCTGCGCATGGATGTGCGTCTGGCGGAGATCGTGCGTGAAGTGGGCGAAAGTGCCAGCGCACTGAGTGATGCGGCGCGGCAGATGGCCGACGGCAATGATGATCTCTCTGAACGCACCCATTCGCAGGCCAGCTCGCTGGAGCAAACCGCTGCCAGCATGGAGCAGATGACCGCCACGGTGAAACATAACGCCGATAACGCGGCGCAGGCCAACGAACTGGCCACCGATGTGCGTCATCAGGCCGAACGCGGCAGCAGCGTATTGCGTGATGCGGTCAGCGCGATGGAGGAGATCGAATCCTCCAGCAAACGCATCGCCGATATCAACCGGGTGATCGATGAGATCGCCTTCCAGACTAACCTGCTGGCGCTCAACGCAGCAGTAGAAGCGGCGCGCGCAGGTGAACAGGGGCGCGGCTTTGCCGTAGTGGCGTCCGAAGTGCGCCAGCTGGCACAGCGATCCGCCGGAGCCGCGCACGAGATCAAAGCCTTGATCGATGCCAGCGTCGGTAAAGTGGAAGCCGGCAGCGCGCTAGTGCAGCGTTCTGGCGCGATGCTCAATGACATCAATCTGGGCGTGGCGCGCGTGGTGGATATTGTCGGTGAAATCGCCGTGGCCAGCCGCCAGCAATCCAGCGGTATTGAGCAGGTGAATACAGCAGTAATTCAGATGGATGGTGCGACGCAGCAAAACGCCTCGCTGGTGCAGGAAGCCAGCGCCGCCAGCCAGACTGTCAGCGAACATGCCGGATTGCTGGTGGAGAAGATGGCCTTCTTCCGCCTGCAACAGCGTTAAGGAGCAACATGATGCGTAAACTTCTCGCGATGTTGCTCGCCACGCCGCTGCTAAGCCACGCGGCGACCACGCTGAATATCGCCACCATCGCTAACGGCGATATGACCATCATGCAGCAGCTCGCCACGCGCTACGAACAGGAGCATCCGGACGTCAAACTGCAATGGCATGTGATGGACGATGGCGCACTGCGTCAGGCGGTGCTGTCGGCGATGAACAGCGGTCAGGCACAGTTCGATGTCATCACCGTCGGCACCTATGAAGCGCCGCTGTGGGGCGAAAAAGGCTGGCTGGCACCGCTGAATAAGCTGCCCGCCGATTACGACAGCGATGATCTCATCGCGCCGGTGCGCAAAGCCCTATCGTTCCAGCAAACGCTCTACGCCCTGCCGTTCTACGGTGAAAGCAGCATGACCTACTACCGTAAAGATCTGTTTGCGCAGAAAGGGTTAACCATGCCGGATAATCCTGACTGGACAGATATCAAGAACTTCGCCGCCAAGCTCACCGATGCGCAAAAAGGCATTTATGGCCTGTGCCTGCGCGGCCAGCCTGGCTGGGGCGATAACGTGGCGTTCATGACCACCATGGCGAACGCCTATGGCGCGCAGTGGTTCGATGAAAACTGGCAGCCGACGCTCAATTCGCCGGAGTGGCGCGAGGCGCTGGGTGATTATCTGCAGGTGGTGAAGCAGGATGGACCGCCGGACACAGTGAAAAACAGTTTTGGCCAGATTTTGCGCCTGACCGCGCAAGGCAAGTGCGCGATGTGGATCGACAGCACGGTAGCAGCCGGTTTGTTGGTTAATCCGCAGATCTCATTAGTCGCCGATAAGCTGGCCTTTGCGCCTGCGCCGGGCGGCATCACGCGTAATGGTTCGAACTGGTTATGGTCGTGGGCGCTGGCGGTACCGGCCAACACGCCGAACCGTGAGGCGGCGATAGCCTTTATTAGCTGGGCGACGTCAAAACAGTACATCCAGCAAGTGGCCGATACCGTCGGCTGGGGCGCGGTGCCGCCGGGCAGCCGCAACTCCACTTATCAGCAGGCGAGCTATCAGCGTCTGGCGCCGTATGCGGCGCAGGTACGTGCGGCGATTGATTCGGCTACCGTCGAGCAACCCACGCTCAATCCGGTGCCTTATCAGGGCGTGCAGTACTTGAGCATCCCCGGATTTGACCAGATGGGTAACGCCGTCGGGCAAAATCTGGCGGATATGCTGAGCGGCAAACTGACGCTGGATGAGACGCTTGAGAAGAATCAGCAGGACGTCGCGCGGATTTATCAGCAGTTGCATTGATGTTGTACGAATGACGCGCGCGCCAGGTCGCCATGAATGGCGACCCTACGAAACCTGTAGGGTGCGCATTAATGCGCACCTGGTTGCCATGAATATCGATCCAACAGCGGAATCCTGACAACGCAGCTTACGCGCGTTACACTAACGCGCAAGTTGATATGCAGGAACACCGAATGAAAACCCCAGAAGAGTATTACGCTCAGGCACGCACCATGTTTTTCGCCGCCCACCCCGATTTCCAATCCGCACTGGATGAACTGACCGAAAGCGATGCACGCCAGGCGAACCTGTCGCTGGCGCAATTACGCGCCTGGCATGCTGAACGTATTTATGCTGCATTTTTGCGTCAGAAGAAGCTGGACGGCATGCTGTTTTCCATTCAGCTGGCAGAACCCGACAAAGCCGTCGCCGCGGATGCCATTGAAAAGTATCTGAAATCTCACGCGGAAGCGTTAGGAATGACGTGGGAAGAGTTCTGTATCAAGAACGAGCTTTAAGTGCAACGCATTGAAAATGCATCAAAGATACATCTCCAACCACACAAATTGTTCAGGAAAAAGTTGTACAAGTCGATCGAACTTGTATAACTTACTCATCACGACGTAAGTCGTAGATTGTCCTTGAACGAATGGTGCTGTTGCACCGCCTCTGGAAGTGTTGCTGGATTTCCACTTCCAGAGGTCATATTTTTTCTACCCTTCCCGCTCGATCCCTTTCACTTCGATATAACTTGCCACCGCCAGTAGACGATTAACGTGGGTAAGCAGCAGATCCACATCCGACTGTAAAAAATCCTGCGACGCACGCGATGCAGTGACAATTGCATCCTGCACCGTATCGGAAATGGTCAGCGTATTATCCTCTTTCGCCTGAATCAGCAGTGCCGCAATCAGCAGTGACTGCGCCTCAACCTGCGCCACCAGCTCTTTTGCTTCCACATCCATTTTTGCCATTTTCAATAAGATATCGATAACCAGTTGGCGCATGTTTACCCCTGTTTTTATTTACAGTACTATATCGCACCCGATCCAATGAATGGAACGCCCTGATGTTTGTGGAGTTGATTTACGATAAGCGCAACGTGGCCGGATTACCGGGCGCACGTGAGATGATTTTGCAGGAGTTGGAAAAGCGTGTACAGCGCGTCTTTCCCGATATTGAGGTGCGCGTCAAACCAATGGAACGTAACGCGATAGATACCGATTTGAGTAAGAACGATAAAGCGACAGTTGCGCGGATTGTTGAAGAGATGTTCGATGAGGCAGAAATGTGGCTGGTGGCCGATTAGGCCACCAGTGCGTTAGAGGCTTAGCTCTCCTGCTCAGCATGGTTGATGGCGATTTCCAGATCCTGAATCGCCTCATCAATGTCATCCAGTAGCTTGCCCTGTTTGTTCAGCAAGGTATCGAAGCGTCCCGCATATTCTGTGTCTTTATACTCACCCGCATCAAAAGCCAGCCAGTGGGCAGACAGCGTCTCAGTGTTGGTCTGCGCGTAGTGGCGCATCTCTTTAAGCTGGGAGGTGACATCACGCAGGTAGTCAGTTTTGGTTTTTACAGTTTCTGTATCACTCATGCTATCTTCCTTTTCGCTTAATAAGACGATTTAAATAACGCTTGAAGGATTAAAGATAGTGCAAAATATCGAAGCTGCCTTAGGAATAATCGGAAGTGACTAAAACCTGTGAGTAAACAGGGGACATCCCGGTCCCCGATGGTCCGTCGTCAGGCATTACAGATACTTCCTCGCCAGTTCAATCAGTTCATCCTTCGCGGCATCACCCAGTTTGATCACGCCCTGCTCGACAAAGTTAAACGCGCGGCCGAAATCCTTCACGCCTTCTGAGAATGCCTCACTTGCGTCATGGCTCTGCGTCGCCGCTGCAACGGCGGGCGGCGCTTCGGCTGCAATGGGAGCAGCGGCTTCCGGTACGCTGGGCGGCGCAACCTCGGCTGCAGCAACGGGCGCAGCCTCCACAGGCGCAGGTGTTATCGTCTCAGATGTAACAGCCGGTGCCGCTTCAGGTACCGCTGCAACTGCGGCTGGCGCTGACGCCGCGACTGGCGTAGCCACTTCGTTGGCGAAATCTTCCGCAGGTGACGATGCGATGGTGGTGGTTGGATTGATAACAGTTTGATCGCTCATAATGCTCTCCTTCTTACTGAATAAAGATCGCAGTCGGGTAAGCGTGGCTGCAATCCACGTGGTGATTCGCATGGTGCCCTCCTTAACGCTTGGGTTGAGGTGGCGATTTATCTCCTTCAGCCGGTTTCCCCTTATCAGCCGGATTGCTGATTGGGTGCTTCGCTATCCCATCGAGTTTGTTCTGTAGCGCCACCAACTGGCTGGTGAGTTCCGCCACGCGCGCTTCACGTCGTTCTGAGATCGTTCGATATTGCTGTCGAATCTCCTCGACGCGCTGATTGGCGCTGTTACTCACAAACAGAAACAACACCGTCATCGCCACGCACATCAGCGACAGCATCAGCAGAAAGCCGCCGAAGAACAGTTGGCGTCGATGGTTTTTCACTACGTACTCACTGTTTATCTGCATCATCACGACTCTCCTCCAGAGTGGTAATCAGTTGATTAACCTGGCTGCGAAACTTATCGCTATGCTCGGTTTCGGTGGTCGCCAGTAAAATACTCAGGGCGTTTTTGATCAGCCGCAGATCGGTTTCCAGCGAAGAGATTCGCCGCAGGTTTTTGTCGTGTCGGACGCGCAACTCATCGTTTTCCTGACGCATCAAGGCATGACCTTCTTTGAGCAGCATCACCTGTTCTTTGTAGCTGGTGATGATCTCCCCGCCGGCACGATTGCTGGTGACGATAGCGGCGATACCCGCCATTAACGGTTTCCAGAACACAGCTGCTGCGCCGCCGCCGAGAAGCAACGCACCTACGCTGGTGACTAAACTACTTTCCATGCTTTACCTCTCACCCCTGGCAAGGGTTGTGCCCCATAAGCACGCTGACCACCCTTGCCAGCTTCGCGGTCAACGCCTGAATTTAAGTTTACTTTAACTTATGAATTTAAGTATACTTAAGTCGTTCCTTCAGGAGATGTCAAGATGATGAAAAAAGAATCTTCCGGTGAGCGCATCCGGGCACGACGTAAAGCACTACAGTTAACGCAGCAGGCGCTGGCGAAGAGCATCGGTGTATCGCATGTGGCTGTATCACAATGGGAAAAAGAGGAAACCGTACCGCGCGGCGAGAACTTATTGCGGCTCGCGGAGTGGCTGCAATGCACAGCGGCGTGGATTATTGATGGGGACGGCGAAGTGTTTTCCACCCACGCCAAAGCCGCGCCGGTTATGGCGGTGCCATTGATTAGCCTGGCGCAAGCGTCAATGTGGTTGGGCGAGCAGCGGTTGTTACTGAAACAGCAGGCAACGCGCTTTCTCTACAGTGAAAGTCAATTGGGCGATGGCGCGCTGGCGGTCACGGTGGAAGACCACGCGATGCAGCCGGATTACCGGCCCGGTGACAGTGTGATCTTTGATCCAGACGTTCAGCCACAGCCTGGCGATGTGGTTTTGGCGCTGGTCGATGGCGCGGCGCTGGTGCGAATTTATCGTCTGCAAACGCAGCAGCAGGATGAGAAAATCTTCACATTGCGCGCGCTCAATGATGATTTTCCTCAGCTGCATTCTGAGGAAATTTCGCTGCAAATCATCGGCACGTTAATGGAGTTGAGACGTTACCGAAGCGGCTAGCCGCTGCGCTTAAACCATTATTTTAAAAAAAGTTTAGGCTGAGCGCGGGAAGCTATGGACAGACCCCGCTGTAAGCCTGTTAATCTAGCCGCAAAATTATAAATTAGCCGGACAATCGCCATGCTCACCACCATCCTTTATCGCAGCCACCTGCACGACCATGTGCCGATCAAAACGCTCGAAGATATGGTTGCCAAAGCCAATCGTAAAAACAAAAACTCGGATGTCACCGGCATCCTGCTGTTCGACGGCCTGCACTTCTTCCAACTGCTGGAAGGCCCGCGCGATGCGGTTCAGGGCATCTATCAGCGTATTTGTCAGGACGCACGTCACCACAATCTGGTGGAGTTGATGCACGACTTCGCGCCAGAACGCCGTTTTGGCAAAGTCGGCATGGAGCTGTTCGATCTGCGCGAGCATGACAAAGACACTGTGCTGCAAGCGGTGCTGGATAAAGGCACCTCGCGTTATCAGCTCACCTACAAAGATCGCGCACTGCAGTTTTTGCGCACTTTCGTGGTGGCGCGCGACAAAGAGAACTACTTTGAGATCCCACCCGCCAGCACATGGGAATTTATTCCCGATGATGAATGGCTGAATGAGCTGGATGACCTTGATCAGAGCGTGCAGGATTGCCGCTTTGCCTTTCAGCCGATTATCGATCCCTTCGCACGCCGCGTGACTTCACTTGAAGCGCTGATTCGCACGCCGAACGGCGGCTCGCCGGAAGAATATTTCTCTGCGTTTGGTGGTGAGGCGATTTATCACGCGGATATTCAGTCGAAACGCCTGGCGTTTAACGTGGCGAGCAAACTGGGCATTGGCGAGCATCGCTTATCTATCAATCTGCTACCGATGTCGCTGGTGACGGTGCCAAACGCGGTGGATTTCCTGCTGGCGGAGATCAAAGCCAGCGGGCTGGTGCCGCAGCAGGTGATCGTCGAAGTGACCGAAAATGAGATCATTTCGCGCTCGGATGAATTTGCTGCCGAAGTGAGAAAGTTGAAAGCCGCGGGGATTAGCCTGGCGCTGGACGATTTTGGTGCCGGTTTTGCTGGCTTGTCGCTGTTATCGAAATTCCAGCCGGACAAAATCAAAATCGATCGCGAGATTATCCGCGATGTGCATAAAAGCGGCCCGAAGCAGGCGATCATGCACGCCATCATTAAATGCTGCGCATCGCTGGAAATCGCGGTAATTGCCGAAGGTGTGGAACAAGCCGAAGAGTGGATGTGGCTGGAAGCGGCGGGCATTAGCCAGTTCCAGGGTTTCCTGTTTGCGCATCCGCTGTTGAATGGATTCCCGGCGGTGGCGTGGCCCGAGATTAAATAGTGTGGCGGTCGCCATAAATGGCGACCCTGCAACTAATAATACGTCACCTCGATATTGCCATACTGCTTATCAACCACCTCGCCCGCCGCGTTGGTGGTAATAATGTCGCAATAATAGGGAACATCGTTTTTATATTTGCAGACATTGCTAACGGTTTTAATCTGGTCATTACGCTTCACCGTGGTGACCACGTCAGAAATCTTTTTCTTATCTTCTGCCCGCACTGCAGTAGCACGCGACACTTCCGTTCCGGCCTGAGTAATACTCAATACCGCCATTTCACCCGCGCTATTATAGGCGAGGTGAAACGCTGCATCGGAAGCAGGCGATGAGATCTGCTCCACCAAACCCTGTTTGTTGTAGGCAATATCTACCGTCATGCTGGGCGTGACTTTCTTCACCATGGCGCAGTTTTTATCCAGCGTCACCACCACGTCCTGACCGTTTTCGCTGCCTTTTAATTCGTCGCCATCGCGCGCAACCTCAATCACTTCGCCCTCTTTGCCCACCGATTTAACATGCGTTGGGCAGCCGTTGCGGTCGAAATCGACGCTCACTTCGAAGATTTGCTGGCCATCGGCGGTGAACAGCGTTTGATGGGTATTTTTGACTTTTCCAGGCAGCGCTTCGAATTGATACAGATAGGCAAAGTTTTTCATTTGCGGGTAATAGGTCGCGTCATCCTTGTCACATCCTGAGAGCAGAACGATGGCGATTAAAAACAGCAGGGTTTTCTTCACGTGAGAATCCTCTTCTCAAAATAAGGCAGCGCGTTGGGCGGTGTATTCACTGTGATGCAGCGACCTTCCCGCCTGAGATAAAACCATCACCGCGCTGAACTATACCCGAAAGAAATACCCAATAGAAACTCGAAAGAAACTACACCTGCATACTCATAATATCGGTATACGCTGACACCAGTTTGTTACGCACCTGCACGCCCATCTGCATGGAAATAGAGGATTTTTGCAGATCGACCATCACATCATTTAACTGAATGCCGGGTTTACCCATTTCAAAATCCTGCGCCTGCGCGCGCGCTGTTGTCTGGGTTTCGCTGATCTTGTCGAGTGCTGCTTTCATGGTGGCACTAAAATCGACCTGATTGGTTGATTCCGCCTGCTTACCGCTGGCCTGCAGAGATGTCATCTGCAGCTGCTGCAGCACACCCTCAATCGCCTGAATTGACATTGCCTGACCCCTAATGAAGAAGTGATTAAATTTTCACGATGAGAAAGTTAACACACTGTCAATAGGACAAAGGCGCTAAATGACCGCAAAAAACCCGGCTTATCCACCCATCGATGTGACCCGAATCATCAAATAATGCCTGCCAATAAGTGGAATTTAATTTTTCTCCTCTCCCGGTTTTAGGGGAGAAGTCTTCAGGGAGTACGTTTTGTCACCACAACACCACACCCGATCAATAATTTCAGGCAGGAATCGGTCATGAATGCGAGTGCAGCCGCTACACCAGAGACAGCAAAGAAAGGCTTCAGTGACCTTTTCGCCCGCCTGCGCGCCAATCCGCGAATTCCTTTAATTATTGCTGCCGCTGCGGTTATCGCAGTGGTGTTTGCGTTGGTGCTGTGGGCAAAAGCGCCAGACTATCGCGTCCTTTATAACAACCTCTCCGACGAGGATGGCGGCGCGATTGTCACTCAACTGACGCAAATGAATATCCCTTACCAGTTCGCCGATAACGGTGGAGCACTGATGGTGCCCGCCGATAAAGTGCATGAACTGCGTCTGCGTCTGGCGCAACAAGGTCTGCCGAAAGGCGGCAACGTTGGCTTCGAACTGATGGACAAAGAGAAGTTCGGTATCAGCCAGTTCAGCGAGCAGATCAACTATCAGCGTGCGCTGGAAGGTGAACTGTCGCGCACCATTGAAACGCTCGGTCCGGTAAAGAGCGTACGCGTGCATCTGGCGATGCCGAAACCGACCTTGTTCGTGCGTGAGCAGAAAGCCCCTTCCGCTTCAGTAACGCTGAATCTGCAACCTGGCCGCGCGTTAGATGAAGGCCAGATTCAGGCCATTCAGCATATGGTCTCCAGCAGCGTGGCCGGTTTACCGCCGGGCAACGTTACCGTTGTCGATCAGGCCGGCCGTCTGTTGACCCGCTCCGATAGCGAAGGTCGCGACCTGAATGATGCGCAACTGAAATATGCCTCTGAAGTGGAAGCGCGCTTCCAGCAGCGCATCGAGGCAATCCTGAATCCGATTGTCGGTCAGGGCAATGTGCATGCGCAGGTGACGGCGCAGATCAACTTTGACCGCAGTGAACAGACTGACGAGAAATACCAGCCGAACGCCAATCCAAACAATACCGCTGTGCGTTCACGCCAGACCAGCAACTCCGAACAGAATGGCAGCGCCTATCCAGGCGGCGTGCCAGGCGCATTATCAAATCAGCCTGCGCCAGCCAACACTGCGCCGGTGACCAATCCGCCAGCTAATAATGCCAACGGTCAGAACGCGAGCGCGCAAAACGCCAATGCGCAGAATAACGGCAGCACCACCAGCACCGCACAATCTTCTGGCCCGAGCAGCTCAACGCGTAACGACACGGTTAACTACGAGCTGGATCGCACCATTCGTCATACCAAGCTGAACGTCGGCGATGTGCAGCGTCTGTCGGTTGCCGTGGTGGTGAACTACCGCGACGACGGCAAAGGCAAAGCGGTGGCGCTGAACGAACAGCAGATCAAGCAGATTGAAGATTTAACCCGCGAAGCGATGGGCTATTCACAAACCCGTGGCGACAGCGTCAACGTGGTGAACTCGCAGTTCAACATGACCGAGCCAGCCGGTGGCGACCTGCCATTCTGGCAGCAGCAATCGTTCTTCGATCAGTTGATGACTGCCGGTCGCTGGCTGCTGGTGGCGTTGGTTGCCTTCATCCTCTATCGCAAGCTGGTACGTCCACAGCTGATGCGTAAGAAAGCGCAGGAACAAGCAGCCGCGGAAGCGCTGGCAGCCCGCTCTGCCGCAAGGGAAGAAGAAGAAGCCTTTAACGTTCAGCTCAGCAAAGACGAGCTGGATCAGGAGCGTAAATCTACTAACCGCATGAGCGCCGAGGTGATGAGCCAGCGTATCCGCGACATGTCTGAAAACGATCCGCGCGTCGTCGCGCTGGTTATCCGCGAATGGATGAGTAAAGAACTATGAGTCTGACCGGTACAGAAAAAAGCGCCATTCTGATGATGACCATCGGCGAAGAGCGCGCGGCGGAGGTGTTCAAACACCTCAATCAGCGTGAAGTTCAGCACCTGAGTGGCGCCATGGCCAACATGCGCCAGGTTTCACACAAGCAGCTGACCGAAGTGCTGCGCGAGTTCGAAATCGATGCTGAACAGTTTGCGGCGCTGAGCCTCAACTCCAACGATTACCTGCGCTCGGTGCTGATCAAAGCGCTGGGCGAGGAGCGCGCCTCAAGCCTGCTGGAAGATATTCTCGAGAAAAACGAGACCACCAGCGGCATGGAAACGCTCAACTTTATGGAGCCACAGGCGGCCGCCGACCTTATTCGCGACGAGCATCCGCAGATTATCGCCACCATCCTTGTCCACCTCAAACGTGGTCAGGCGGCAGATATTCTGGCGCTGTTCGACGAGCGTCTGCGCCACGATGTAATGCTGCGTATCGCCACCTTCGGCGGTGTCCAGCCGGCGGCGCTGGCGGAACTGACCGAAGTGCTGAACAACCTGCTCGACGGTACCAACCTCAAGCGCGCGAAGATGGGCGGCGTGAGAACCGCAGCAGAAATTATCAACCTGATGAAAACCCAGCAGGAAGAAGCGGTTATCGAAGCAGTACGCGACTTCGATGGCGAGCTGGCACAGAAGATCATCGACGAAATGTTCCTGTTCGAAAACCTGGTGGAAGTGGACGACCGCAGCATCCAGCGCCTGCTGCAGGAAGTGGAATCCGAGCAGTTGCTGGTGGCATTGAAAGGTGCCGAGCAGCCGCTGCGCGAGAAGTTCCTCAAGAACATGTCTGCCCGTGCGGCCGATATCCTGCGCGACGATCTGGCCAACCGTGGTCCGGTACGTATGTCGGCGGTGGAGAACGAACAGAAGGCCATTCTTCTGGTGGTGCGCCGCTTAGCAGAATCCGGCGAGATGGTAATTGGTGGTGGCGAGGAAACCTATGTCTGATGCCTTTTCCGCCCGCGCGTGGCAGCGCTGGCAGCCTGATGATTTAGGCAGCCCGTTCGGTGCCGAACCGGAGCCTCAACTTGAGGAGCCGGAGATCGATGTCGAACTGAGCGCCGAAGCGGAACAGCAGCAACAGCTGGAACGTATGCAGCAGCAGATGCGCAAAGATGCGCAGACGCAGGGCTACAGCGAAGGCTACCAAAAGGGTTTTGCCGAAGCGCAACAGAACGGCTATGACGCCGGATTCCAGCAAGGCTTAGCCGATGCGCAACAGCAGCAAGCGCCGCTACAGGCGCGTATGCAGCAGTTGGTGACCGAATTCCATCACACGCTGGAAGCGCTCGACAGCGTGATTGCTTCTCGTCTGATGCAGCTGGCGCTGGAAGCCGCGCGCACGGTGATTGGCCAGGCCACACAGGTGGATGGCACCGCCCTGCTGCGTCAAATCCAGCAGCTGATTCAGCAGGAACCGATGTTCAGCGGCAAACCGCAGCTGCGCGTCCATCCTGACGATTTACAGCGCATCGAGCAGACGCTCGGTCCTACGCTGGATCTCCACGGCTGGCGCTTGCTGGCCGACAGCACGCTGCATCCTGGCGGCTGTAAGCTTAGCGCCGAAGATGGCGACCTTGATGCGAGCGTGGCAACGCGCTGGCAGGAGCTGTGCCGCCTGGCCGCTCCGGGGACACTGTAATGACCTCCTCACGCCTTTCACGCTGGCTCGGCGCACTCGATGCCTTCGAAGATCGTATTTCACAGGTGCAAACCGTGCGTCGCTACGGTCGCCTGACGCGCGCCACCGGTTTAGTGCTGGAAGCCACCGGGCTGCAACTGCCGCTTGGTGCTACCTGCATTATTGAACGTACCGATGGCAGCAAGATCACTGAAGTTGAGAGTGAAGTGGTCGGCTTCAACGGCCAGAAACTGTTAATGATGCCGCTGGAAGAAGTGGACGGCATTTTGCCGGGTGCGCGCGTTTATGCGCGCGTCAGTGGCGACAGCGGGCACAGCGGCAAACAGATGCTGCTGGGCCCGGAGCTGTTGGGTCGCGTACTCGACGGCAGCGGCAAACCGCTGGATGGTTTGCCCGCGCCGGAAACCGGCTATCGCGCCCCGCTGATCACCGCGCCGTTTAACCCGCTACAACGTACACCGATAGAAGATGTGCTGGATACCGGCGTGCGCGCCATCAACGCCCTGCTTACGGTTGGTCGCGGTCAGCGTATGGGCCTGTTCGCCGGTTCCGGCGTCGGTAAAAGCGTGCTGCTCGGCATGATGGCGCGTTACACCAAAGCCGACGTGATTGTGGTGGGCTTGATTGGTGAACGTGGTCGTGAAGTAAAAGAGTTCATTGAAAACATTCTCGGGGCCGAAGGCCGCGCGCGTTCGGTAGTGATCGCCGCACCCGCTGACGTCTCGCCGCTGCTGCGTATGCAGGGCGCGGCGTATGCAACACGTATCGCCGAAGATTTCCGCGATCGCGGCCAGCACGTGCTGCTGATTATGGATTCCCTCACCCGCTACGCCATGGCGCAACGTGAAATCGCGCTGGCGATCGGTGAGCCGCCAGCCACCAAAGGTTATCCGCCTTCGGTGTTCGCCAAACTGCCCGCGCTGGTGGAACGCGCCGGTAACGGCACGCACGGCGGCGGTTCAATCACCGCGTTTTATACCGTTTTAACCGAAGGCGACGATCAGCAAGACCCGATTGCCGACTCGGCGCGTGCGATTCTTGACGGCCACATTGTGCTGTCGCGCCGTCTGGCGGAAGCCGGTCACTATCCGGCGATTGATATTGAAGCGTCGATCAGCCGCGCCATGACCTCATTAATTGATGAGACGCACTATGCGCGCGTGCGCCAGTTCAAACAGTTGCTCTCCAGCTTTCAGCGTAACCGCGATCTGGTGAGTGTGGGTGCGTATGCCGCAGGCAGCGATCCGATGCTGGACCGCGCCATCAAGCTCTATCCCGAGATGGAAGCTTTCCTGCATCAGGGCATTTTCGAACGCAGCGACTACGACGATGCCTGTTTGCATCTGCAGGCGATGTTCGGTTAACGCCAAACGAGGTTAAGTCATGAAAACGGCCAGTGCGATCAACAAGCTGCGCGATATGGCGGAGCAGGAACTGGAGAGTGCGGTGATTCACCTCGGCGATATGCGTCGTGGTGTGCAGCAGGCCGACGAACAACTCAGCATGCTGCTGGATTATCAGGATGAGTATCGCAACAAGCTCAATCAGGATATGTCCGGCGGCATCGCCAGCACGCGCTGGACCAATTATCACCAGTTTATTCAGACGCTGGAAAAAGCCATCGAACAGCATCGCCAACAGCTTTCCCAGTGGAATCAGCGCCTCGACACCGCGCTGAGCAACTGGCGTGAAAAGCATAAGCGACTCAATGCTTATCAAACGCTGATTACGCGCGCTGAGGAAAACGCATTACGACAAGAAAACCGTCTCGATCAGAAACGGATGGATGAATTTGCCCAACGGGCCGCATTGAGGAAAGGCGAATGATTACGCTGCCAACAGTTGCTACGCAAACCTCGGTTTTGGGAGACGCTGACAGTTCAGTTTCATCAGATCTTTTGCAGGGCGCAGATAGCCTGCCGCAGGGATTTATTACTGAACTCGGCAACCGCTTGCTGACGCTGGTAAAGCAACAAGCTGTTAACACGCAATCGACTGATCTGACAGCAGAAGTTGATGAAAAAGACGTCATTAAGGCCCCTTTGAGCGCGTTATTGCAGGCGCTGGATAAACCAGATGCGTTAAACGCACTTTTACAACCGGAAAACACTAAAGCCACGCTGAAATCAGCCGATGATAAAGACAAGAGTGAGGCAAGTTCGTTAACTGCCAGCGACTTACAGAATGTGCAGGCGTTATTCGCCATGTTGCCGGTGGCGGTTGAGAACCACAACAGCATAGCCACGGTAAGTAGCGGCACAGGCGAAGGCAAAGCTGACACCCGCGCTTCGCTTAATTCAGCATTGTTAAGCGGTTCGCTTGAAGGTGCAGTAAAAGAAGAAACCGCACAGCCAGATAGCACAGCGAAGAAATCCAGCGATGTTGGAACGCTCTTAACGCAAACGGCAAGCAGCACGCAGACCAGCAGCAGCGTCAACACCAGCGCCAGTAACAGCAGCGGCTTAACGCTGGATGAGAGTTTTAAGCAGGTGCTGAATGCGCTGAGTAAGCCGGAAGAGCGCACCGCCGCGCAGAGCAGTGATGACCAGGTAGCGCCATTAACCAGCGCACCGCTCAGCGCCACCAGTTCACTGGTGAGCAGCACCGCCTCGACCAGCACCACGCCGTCGACGCCCATGCTGAATGCGCAGCTCGGCAGCAGCGAGTGGCAGCAGGCGCTGAGTCAGCAGATTGTGATGTTTAGCCGCAACGGGCAGCAGAACGCCGAATTGCGTTTACATCCACAGGATCTGGGCGCGATCCAGATCAGCCTGACGCTTGATAAGGATCAGGCACAGTTAAGTATGGTTTCCAGCCACAGCCAAGTGAGGGCCGCGCTGGAAGCGGCTCTTCCTCAGCTGCGTACAGCGCTGGCGGAGAGCGGAATAAACCTGGGACAGAGTAACGTCAGCAGCGACGCCTTCGCACAGGGCCAGAGTTATCAGGGCCAGCAGGAAGGACGTCGTGACGGACAGCACGGCAGCTTTACCCTCTCCCAGGACAGTGACAACGAGATAACGCCTATTGCCGTCCCGGCAGCCCTTCAAGCGCGCGCGGCCGGTAACGGCGCTGTCGATATCTTTGCCTGACAGCCGCTAAACGCTGAAGGTAAGCGTAAAACCCGCGTCTTTTCTTCCCATTGTTTGACTTAAGACGCGGGATAATCTGTCCAGGTAAGCCGAGAGGCTTGCCCATAATTCACAGGAAGTAACTGCAAGATGTCTGATAACGCGAAAGCTAAAGGCCGCAAACGTTCACTACTACTACCGGTGTTACTGATTGTAACGCTGGCCGCTTGCAGCGTGGCAGGCTATGCAGTCTGGCGAATGATGAATAAACACGAAGGCAGCCAACCGGACGCGGCGAAAGTCGAGCCACCGGCTGCTCCCGTATTTTTTGCAATGGATACGTTTACAGTAAACCTGGTCAATCCTGACAACGATCCCGACCGTGTGCTGTACGTGGGTTTCACCCTGCGTCTGCCCGATGAGGATACCCGTCGTCGGTTGAACGATTACCTGCCGGAAGTGCGCAGCCGTCTGCTGTTACTGCTTTCGCGTCAAAGCGCGACGGCACTGGCAACAGAGCAAGGCAAACAGGCCCTGGTTGAGCAGATCAAACAGGCACTGGCGCCGCCGCTGGTAAAAGGTCAACCGGCTCAGGTTGTCAATGACGTGCTGTTTACCGCCTTCATTTTGAGGTGATTTAATGGGCGATAGCATTCTCTCCCAGGCTGAGATTGACGCGCTGCTTAATGGCGACAGTGACAGCGCGGAAGTAGAGAACAGTTCCAAAGGGACCGATGGCGACATCCGTCCCTATGATCCCAATACTCAGCGTCGCGTCGTACGTGAGCGTCTGCAGGCGCTGGAGATCATCAACGAGCGCTTTGCCCGTCATTTCCGTATGGCGCTGTTTAACCTGCTGCGCCGTAGCCCCGATATTAGTGTGGGTGCGATCAAGATTCAGCCGTACCACGAGTTCGCCCGCAACCTGCCGGTGCCAACCAACCTGAACCTGATCCATCTGAAGCCGCTGCGCGGCACGGCGCTGGTGGTGTTTTCACCGAGCCTGGTATTTATTGCTGTCGATAACCTGTTTGGCGGCGACGGTCGTTTTCCGACCAAAGTTGAAGGCCGTGAATTTACCCATACCGAACAGCGCGTGATTCGCCGCATGCTGAAGCTGGCGCTGGATGGTTATAGCGACGCATGGAAAGCGATCTATCCGCTGGAAGTCGAGTATGTGCGTTCTGAGATGCAGGTGAAATTCACCAACATCACCACTTCACCGAACGACATCGTGGTTAACACGCCGTTCCAGGTGGAGATTGGTAACCTGGTCGGTGAATTCAATATCTGTATTCCATTTTCGATGATTGAGCCGCTGCGCGAGCTGCTGGTCAATCCACCACTGGAAAACTCACGCCGTGAAGATAATCACTGGCGCGACAATCTGGTGAAACAGGTGCAGCACTCGGAGCTGGAGCTGATTGCCCACTTCGCCGAAACATCGCTGCGCCTGTCACGTATTTTGCAGCTGAAACCTGGTGACGTCCTGCCCATTGAGAAGCCGGACCGCATCATTGCTCACGTCGATGGCGTACCGGTGCTGACCAGCCAATACGGCACCATCAATGGCCAGTATGCCCTGCGTGTAGAACATTTGATTAACCCGATTTTGAATTCGCTGAACGAGGAACAGCCCGATGAGTGACAGCAAGAAACCGTCCGACGACGACATCTCCGCGGACGATCTGTGGGCTGCAGCTATGAACGAACAAACCACCACCAGCGCGCCAGATCCGACTGAGAATGTCTTCAAATCGCTGGAGAATCCTGGCATCAGCGGTTCGCTGCAGGATATCGACCTGATTATGGATATCCCTGTCAAACTGACCGTGGAACTGGGTCGCACCAAGATGACCATCAAAGAACTGCTGCGTCTGACGCAGGGTTCGGTGGTGGCGCTGGATGGCCTGGCCGGTGAACCGCTGGATATTCTGATCAACGGTTATCTGATCGCGCAGGGTGAAGTGGTGGTAGTGAACGACAAATATGGCGTGCGCATCACCGATATCATTACCCCGTCTGAACGTATGCGTCGTCTGAGCCGTTAAGCATGTTAAAGCACACGCAAGCGGAACAACCGGTAGCGAGCCAGCCGGTGGTCTCAACCGGTTCGGTGATAGGCCAGGTCAGCAGCGTGCTGGCGGTGATTGTTCTGCTGATTCTCGGCTGCGGCTGGCTGGCGAAACGTCTCGGCTTTGCGCCGAAAACGGTGACCGGCCAGGCGCTGAAAGTCAGCGCCACCGTGCAGGTGGGTCAGCGCGAGCGTGTGGTGATTGTTGATACCGCCGATGCGCGTCTGGTGTTGGGCGTCACCGCCCAGCAGATTACGCATCTGCACTCGTTACCGCCGCTGCCGCCGGAAGAACAGGCCAATAACAGCGCTGCCCCGCAGGATTTTCGTCAGCTGTTCCAGAATCTGGTTAAACGTCCCGGAAAACCACAATGATGCGTCGATTACTTGCTCTTCTGCCGCTGCTGTTGCTGGCACCGGTTGCCCATGCGCAGCTGCCAGGTTTAATCAGCCAGCCGCTGGCCAATGGCGGCCAGAGCTGGTCGCTGCCGGTGCAGACGCTGGTTTTCATTACCTCGCTGACCTTTATTCCGGCCGTGTTGCTGATGATGACCAGCTTCACCCGTATCATCATTGTGTTTGGTTTACTGCGTAACGCCCTCGGCACGCCATCTGCGCCACCAAACCAGGTGCTGCTCGGTCTGGCGCTGTTTCTGACCTTCTTTATTATGGCGCCGACCTTCGACAAGATTTACTCCGACGCCTATCTGCCGTTCAGCCAGGACAAAATCAGCATGGCAGACGCGATTGATAAAGGTGCGCAGCCGCTGCGTGAATTTATGCTGCGCCAAACGCGCGAAGCCGATTTGGCGCTGTTTGCGCGTCTGGCCAACACCGCGCCGATTCAAGGCCCGGAAGCGGTACCGATGCGCATTCTGCTGCCGGCGTATGTCACCAGCGAACTGAAAACCGCCTTCCAGATTGGTTTCACCGTGTTTATCCCGTTCCTGATCATCGATCTGGTGGTCGCCAGCGTACTGATGGCGCTGGGAATGATGATGGTGCCGCCGGCCACTATTTCCCTGCCGTTCAAGCTGATGCTGTTCGTGCTGGTGGATGGCTGGCAGCTGCTGGTGGGTTCACTGGCGCAAAGTTTCTACTCGTAACCCGACATTTCCCGAGGAGTGCAACATGACACCTGAATCAGTAATGGTTATGGGCCAGGAAGCGATGCGCGTCGCGCTGCTGATGGCCGCGCCGATGTTGCTGGTGGCGTTGATCAGCGGTTTGATCATCAGCGTGCTGCAAGCCGCGACCCAGATTAACGAACAAACGCTCTCCTTTATCCCGAAGATTCTGGCCGTTGCCGCTACCGCGGTGATCGCCGGTCCGTGGATGCTGAATCTGATGCTGGATTACATTCGCACGCTGTTTAGCAATCTGCCGTACATCATTGGCTAATGATTAACCTCGACAGCAGCCAGCTGATCCATTGGGTCGCACAATTCTTCTGGCCAATGGTGCGTTTGCTGGCGCTGTTTGCCAGCGCGCCGGTGCTGAGCGAAAAATCGATTCCCAAACGCGTCAAGATTGGCCTCGCGGTATTAACCACCTGGATCATCCTGCCGGTGCTGCCGCCGGTAGAAGCCACATTATTTACGCCCGCTGGATTTTGGTTGCTGCTGCAACAGTTGCTGATTGGCATCAGCATCGGCCTGACCATGCAGTTCGCCTTTGCAGCGGTGCGCATGGCGGGGGAAGTGATTGGTTTGCAGATGGGTTTGTCCTTCGCCACCTTCTTCGATCCCGGTAGCCGCCTGAACATGCCGGTGCTGGCACGTTTTCTCGATATGCTGGCAATGCTGCTGTTTCTTACCTTCAATGGACACCTGTGGCTGATCTCGCTATTGGTGGACAGTTTTCACACCTTGCCGATCAGCGACCAGCCGCTCAACGCCAATGCCTTTATGGCGTTAGTCAAAGCCGCCGGATTAATTTTCCTTAATGGCATGATGTTAGCGCTGCCCTTAATAGTTCTACTCCTCACGCTAAACATGGCACTAGGTTT
Source organism: Pantoea sp. CTOTU49201 (assembly GCF_032054795.1). NCBI lineage: Bacteria > Pseudomonadati > Pseudomonadota > Gammaproteobacteria > Enterobacterales > Erwiniaceae > Pantoea > Pantoea sp. CTOTU49201. The sequence goes on along the minus strand of NZ_DAMBSA010000022.1, from coordinate 3,251 downwards.
GTTAAACCGTGTTTCACCACAGCTATCGATTTTCGCGGTTGGCTTCCCGATTACCTTAACGGTGGGCATCCTCAGCGTTGGGTTGATGATGCCGCTGCTTGCTCCTTTCTGCGAACATCTGTTCAGCGAAGTCTTTGATTTACTCGCCCAGTTTATGTCAGAACTTTCCCGCGCGAGTTGATTAACTATTCTGTAGGCGTTCTTAAGTAATAGTTAAGCAACCAGAAACAGTCTGTGCATTTTTCGAACCATTTTTTCCAGAAATCAACTGAGGAAATTCTGATAAATGCGCATTTTAGGTGAAAATTATTCTTATTAAACCGCGCTTCGCGTATTTTAGTCAGACGATTCCTAAGGGGCTAAACCTTGAGAATTGGTTGATGAAATGCTCAAAGGGCTGTTTTTAAACAAAAAAAATTTCAAAGCGATTTTTCTTGTCTAAATCCCTTTTTTCCGGCATTGTCAACGCTCGCTGAAGCGTCATACTTTCGCTAAACAAATGTTTTTAAGATTTGTCCTATCAGATTTGTCTGTGATCTGCGCGATAGTGACAGGGCTCTCAAAACAGAGCGAATTAAACACTTAATGCAAATCCTCAGCCATCCCTACTATGGCTGGGCTGAGAGTGACGTGGATGTACTAAAAAAAATAACTTCGCAGCACGGTTCAGGGAAGAGTCATGATGGCGCATGGATTTCTATCGCCAATCTGCCGAGCAGAATAAAAAAGTGTCTTTGGAAATTTCTCTCGTACCGCAAACGCGTATTCATCGTTGATTTAAACGGATAACAAATTGGTGAGGGTCGCTATAATGCCAACGATTATTATGGATTCATGTAATTACACACGCCTGGGTTTGTCTGACTATATGTCTGCGAAAGGAGTTAAAAAGAAAAATATTACTCCTGTCTCTGACATCGACCAATTGCAACAAAGATGTGAGCAAATAAAGCCGGGCGTCGTGTTTATCAACGAAGAGTGCTTTATTCACGAATCTGATTCCAGCGATCGTATTCGTGCTATTATTATGCAGCATCCTGACACCTTATTCTTTATTTTCATGGCGATCTCGAATATCCATTTTGAGGAATACCTCTACGTTCGTAAGAACCTGATTATTACGTCAAAATCGATAAAAACTTCGACGCTGGATTCTTTGTTAGGCACTTACCTGCAAAAGAAACTCAACGCTTCGCCACGTATTTCTGCTGGGCTCGACGTGCATCCACTGACATTAAGTCAGACTGAATCAAATATGCTGAAAATGTGGATGTCAGGTCATGACACCATTCAGATATCTGAGAACATGCAAATTAAAGCCAAAACCGTTTCGTCACATAAAGGTAATATTAAACGTAAAATTAAAACCCATAATAAGCAGGTTATTTATCATGTCGTACGTTTGACTGATAATGTCACCTCAGGGATTTATGTTAACGTGCGATAATTTCCTTCAGTGAATAAAGGGGCCAATCCAGCGATTGGCCCCTTTCTCGTTTTGCGAGTTTGATCTCACTTTCCTGCCTAATCCTTTCTCCTTGCCTGCCGATGCTTATTCTCATAACACCTACCTACATGAGAGCAAGGATATGAAAACAGCATCGATTGATGAGCAATATAAGCTCAGCATCTGGCAGAACCTGCGCCTGATGCCTTTGTTCAGTATGATCTTTGGTGGCATTCTGCTGCTTTTTGCCCTGTGCATTGGACTCGCCAGCTACTTTTTGATTCAGAGTAATAACTCACTCAATGATGCAACGGAAGAAATTCAAATCCGCATGGGCATCTCCAACAGTTCTAACCATCTGCGTACTGCGCGACTAAATGTGCTGCAATCCGGTGCCGCCGCGCGTATTGGCGAGATGGATGGTTATCGTGCCGATTTAGCGCGCACCGAGACGCGTATTAAACAAGCGCGCGAAGGCTTTAAACTCTATATGGATCGTAAGGCGAAAACGCCGGCGGATATTGCCCTCGACGAACCGCTGACCGCCAGCTTCAATGCTTATATTGATAAAGGCCTCAAGCCGATGATTGAATCGGCTAAGCAAGGCAGCTTTGAAGGCATTGTGGCGCAGGAAACCGACGTCACGCGCAAACTTGATGACGCCTATAACGCCGTGCTGTTAAAGGCGATTAAAATACGTACCGACCGCGCCGAAGCGATTAACGCTGCAGCGGCACATCAATCGCGCGTCGGCTTTATTGCGATGGCAATCGCATTTGTCGCGGCATTAGTGTTAGTGCTGCTGACCTTCGTGTTCCTGCGTCGCGTGGTGATTAACCCGCTGCGCCAATCTGTTGACCGCATCGAACGTATTGCGCAAGGCGATTTGACCGCACCGGAGCAAGCCTATGGCCGCAGCGAGATTGGTAGCTTGCTGCATAACCTGCAACTGATGCAGGCGTCGCTGGTGCGTACTGTAGGCACGGTGCGTGAAGGTGCGGTGGCGATTTATCAGGGTTCCAGCGAAATCTCCGCCGGTAACACCGACCTCTCATCGCGTACTGAAGAGCAGGCCTCAGCGCTGGAGCAAACTGCTGCCAGCATGGAGCAGCTCACTGCAACAGTGAAACAGAACGCCGAGAATGCCCATCACGCCAGTCAGTTGGCTGCCGATGCCTCCAGCAAAGCGCGCAGCGGCGGCGATCTGGTGAGCGGCGTGGTGCAAACCATGACCAACATTTCTGGCAGCTCGAAGAAGATTGCCGAGATCACCAACGTCATCAATAGCATCGCCTTCCAGACCAATATTCTGGCGCTGAACGCTGCGGTGGAAGCGGCGCGGGCCGGTGAGCAAGGCCGTGGTTTTGCCGTGGTGGCCAGCGAAGTGCGTAATCTGGCACAGCGCAGTGCGCAGGCGGCTAAAGAGATTGAAACCTTGATCGCTGAATCGGTAGGTTTGATTACCAACGGTTCACGCCAGGTCGGTGAAGCCGGTAATACCATGGGCGAGATTGTTGAGGCGGTGCGTCGCGTGACGGATATTATGGCGGAGATTGCTGCCGCGTCGGATGAGCAGAGCCGTGGCATCCAGCAAGTGAGTCTGGCGGTGACCGAGATGGATAACGTGACGCAGCAGAACGCCTCGCTGGTTGAGGAAGCCTCTTCAGCAGCGGCTTCGCTGGAAGATCAGGCCGGCCGATTAACGCAGGCGGTAGCGGTGTTCCGTTTGAATGATGCGCCGGTTGCGCAAGTGGCTAAAGCGGCGCAGTCCGGGTTGCGTACGCCAAATCTGGCGCCGCGTCCG